>JAAYXJ010000102.1 GCA_012515985.1 Gammaproteobacteria bacterium | reverse complement strand
GGCGAACAGCAGGTTGCTGCCCCCGCCGAGCACCAGCACCGGGCCGTCGCGCAGCATCGCGTTGCGGAACAGCTCCGGCAGGCAAGCCGCATCGCGCACTTCCACCAGCATGCCGGCATGGGCGTCCACGCCAAAGGTGTTGCGCGCGCGCAGCGGTGCGCGCTCGGCCAGTCGCCAGGCACTACGCATCAATGCCTCACAGTGGCGGCAGGTTGCCGCGGCTGGGCGCTTCCTTGCGGCGCCGGATGGCCTCCACGCATTCGCCCACCAGCCCCGGGCCGCGATAGACCAGGCCGGTATAGCACTGCACGAGGCTGGCGCCGGCAGCCATCTTCTTGACCGCGTCGGCCCCCGAGAGGATCCCGCCCACGCCCACCAGCGGGATGGAGTGGGGCAGTCGCGTGCGCAGCATCCGCAGGACGGTGGTGGACTTGTCCATCAATGGCGCGCCGGAGAGCCCTCCGCTCTGCGGTGCCAGTGGATGACCCTCCACCGCGATCCGGGAGGTGGTGGTGTTGGTGGCGATCACGCCGTCCACCTCGAGCTCGGAAAGCACGCGCGCCGCCGCTTCCACGTCATCGTCGCTCAGGTCGGGTGAAATCTTCACCAGCATCGGCACCCGCTTGCCGTGGCGCGCACCCAGTCGCTCCTGCGCCTCGCGCAGGGTGCCCACCAGGCGCCGCAATGCCTGTTCTTCCTGCAATTCGCGCAGCCCGGCGGTATTTGGCGAGGAGATGTTGACGGTGAGGTAGTCGGCCAGCGGGTATACCCGTTCCATGCAGAGCAGGTAGTCCTCGTGGGCCGATTCGTTGGGCGTGTCCCGGTTGCGGCCGATGTTGATGCCCAGCAGCCCCGGGCCGCGCCTGCGGGCCCTCGAGACGTTGCGCACCAGCGTCTCGACGCCATCGTTGTTGAAGCCCAGGCGGTTGATGATGGCCTGGTGCTGCGGCAGCCGGAACATGCGCGGTTTCGGATTGCCCGCCTGCGGGCGCGGCGTGACTGTTCCGACCTCCACGAAGCCGAAACCCAGCGCCAGCAGGGCGTCCACGTACGCGCCATTCTTGTCCAGGCCTGCGGCCAGGCCCACGGGGTTGGGGAACTCCAGGCCGAGCGCCTGGACGGGGAACGTGGCCTTGGAACGGCCGGCGAGTGCAAGCGTGCCTGAGCGCCACGCCGCTTGCAGGCCCGCCAGGCCCAGCCCGTGGGCACGCTCGGCGTCCATCCGGAAGAGCAGGGCGCGCGCCAGCGGGTACACGTTCAGAGCACCAGGCCCAGCCAGGCCAGGCCGCCGAACAGCGCCAGCAACAGGCCCAGGCCCAGCAGCCACAGCGCGATCATCAGGTAGCCCAGCACCAGCCCGGCCACGGCCATGCCGTCGCCGTCGTAGCGTCCGGGCTCGCGCCGGATCTCCGCCCGCGCCAGGTGACCGGTCACGACCGCCACGATGCTGGCCAGCAGGGGGACGGGAAGGACCCCGAGGATGCCCGTGACCAGGCTGATCACGGCCAGGGCGCTGGTCTGCCGGTGCGGGACGTTCATGGTGCGGGCCTGCGATGACAGTTGGGAAGGGCGCGCGGCGCGGACGCCGCGCGCCTGCCGGTTACAGGTCGAACTTGATGCCCTGGGCCAGCGGCAGGTCGTCGGACCAGTTGATGGTGTTGGTCTGCCGGCGCATGTACGCGCGCCAGGCGTCGGAGCCGGATTCGCGGCCGCCGCCGGTGTCCTTCTCGCCGCCGAACGCGCCGCCGATCTCGGCGCCGGAGGTGCCGATGTTGACGTTGGCAATGCCGCAGTCAGAGCCGGCCGCGGACAGGAACTTCTCCGAAGCCTTCAGGCTCTCGGTGAAGATCGCCGAGGACAGTCCCTGCGGCACATCGTTCTGCATCGCGATGGCGTCCTCGAGGTTGCTGAACTTCATCACGTACAGGATCGGTGCGAAGGTCTCCGTCTGCACGATCTCGGCGTCGTTGGTCAGGCCGGTGATGATGGTCGGCAGGACGAAGTTGCCCTTGCGGTCCAGCTTCTCTCCGCCGGTGGCCACGGTGCCGCCGGCCGCCTTCGCCTTCTCGATCGCATCCAGGTACGCCTGCACGCCTTCGGGGCTGTTGAGCGGGCCCATCAGGTTGGCGGGATCGATCGGATCGCCGATCTTCTTTTCCACCTGCTTGTAGGCCGTCACCAGCTTCTCGAGCACGTCGTCGTAGATCGACTCGTGGATGAAGACGCGGCGGGTGGTGGTGCAGCGCTGGCCGGCGGTGCCGACGGCGCCGAACACGATCGCCGGGATCGCCAGCTTCAGGTCGGCGGTCTGGTCCACGATCATGGCGTTGTTGCCACCCAGCTCCAGCAGCGAGCGGCCCAGGCGGGCGGCGACGCGCTGGCCGACGTGGCGGCCGACCTTGGTGGAGCCGGTGAAGCTGACAAGGTTCACCCGGCGATCGTCGACGAACTTCTCCGCCAGGTCAGTGCCGGCGTCGTTGATGAGGAAGAAGATGTCGGGGAAGCCGCCCTTCTTGAGTGCTTCGTTGCAGATGCGGATGGAGGCAATGGCGGACAGCGGGGTCTTGGCCGACGGCTTCCAGACGCAGATGTTGCCGCAGACGGCCGCCACGAGCGCGTTCCAGGCCCAGACCGCGACCGGGAAGTTGAACGCGGAAATGATGCCCACCACGCCCAGCGGGTGCCACTGTTCGTACATGCGGTGGCCCGGGCGCTCGGAGTGCATGGTCAGGCCGTACAGCTGGCGGGAAAGGCCGACGGCGAAGTCGCCGATATCGATCATCTCCTGCACTTCGCCGTCACCTTCGGGCTTGGACTTGCCCATCTCCAGGGCCACCAGCGAGCCCAGCGCGTCCTTGTGCTCGCGCAGGGCGTTGGCGCACAGGCGCACGGCCTCGCCGCGGCGCGGCGCCGGGGTGTTGCGCCAGGCCTTGAAGGCTTCCTGGGCGCGGGTCATCACGGTCTCGTAGTCTTCCGCGGTGGTGGCCTGCACCTTGGCCAGCGACTCGCCGCTGCTCGGGTTGATCGGTTCCAGCACGCCGGCCCCGGTGGCCGTGGACCACTCGCTGTTGCCGAGGTAGGTGCCGGATTCGTTGTCGTTCAGGCCGAGGGCGGTGAGGATCGGATGGGGCATTGAAGACTCCTGGAAGGGGGATCGACTGCAGGCGTCGCGCCCGTGGGCACGGATTGGCGTGCGTGGGCACGATCGCGGCGGCAGCGATGGTCGATCCGGGTAGGTGGCTTGGCGACCCCGGCACGATTCGAACGTGCGACCTACGCCTTAGGAGGGCGTCGCTCTATCCAGCTGAGCTACGGGGCCTGATCGCGCCATTTTCGCATGGAGCGGCGCGTTTCCCAACCGCGCGGCGGCGAGGTAGTCGCCGACCCGGCGTCGAAAGAACTCCCAGTTGACCCCGAAGGTGATGTCGCTGGCGCAGAACACGAACGACGGGGCCGCCGGCAGGTCCTGGAGCGTGACGTCGCCCAGGTGCCGCGCATAGGCCTGCTCGAGCTTGCGAACCCGGACGCTGGGCCGGAGCCAGTTGAAGGGCAGGGTGGAGAGCACCGGCCAGGTGCGGATGTCGTCCCCGGCGAACGCCCGGAACGGTTCCACCACCTCGGCCGCGAAATCAATCCGTGCGCACCACTGGCCGAAGCTTTCGTCCGGCCCGCTGCGCCCGGCCAGGTAGCGCGTGGCCAGCCATGCCGAAACGATGCTGCCGCCGGACACGGAACTGAACAGCCGGACCTGGGCCAGCCAACCGGTCTCGTGCAGCCGCAGCAGCGCGCCCAAGTGGAACAGCGCGGCGCGATAACCGCCACCCGAAAGGCACAGCGCGACGCCCCGACCGCCAGGCGCGCCCGTTCCTGGTCGGCCCGTGCCTGCTCCAGTTGGACATCGCGTGGCTGCATGACCGCGTCCGTGCCAGCGGAAACGAAAAGCCCCGGGCCATGGGCGCCGGGGCTTACGTATGGAACCTGGTGGAGCCAGGCGGGATCGAACCGCCGACCTCGTCGTTGCGAACGACGCGCTCTCCCAGCTGAGCTATGGCCCCGATGAATCGAGGACGAGCATTATACGGTCGCGCCGGCCGCCGGCAAGGGCTTTGGAAGCAGGGGGGCCAAGACCGGTTCGAGCTGCCGCCGGCGCCATCCGGCCAGCGAATCGGGCCATTGCCCGGTTTCCAGCAGCTGCTCGAGCCTGCGCCGCGAGGCGAGCAGCCCGTCGGACAGGCCAAGCTCGGCGCTGCGCGCGGCCACCGCGTCCTGCAGCTGCCGCAGCACCCTGCGATCGGCTTCGGCGGACGGCGCTGGCGGCGCCTGGCCTTCATCGGCCAGCGGCGTCTGCATCGCTTTCCAGATCTGCGGCCCCAGCTTGCGCGGGGCCTTCGGGCGCGCGTCGAGGGTGTCCTGCAGCGCCTGGGGGGTCGCCGGCGGCTGGCGCGCGAGGTCGGTGGCGAGCTCGTTGTCGAGGATCCAGCTGCGCGGGCGGTCGCGGTCACGCGCGTGCTGCTCGCGCCATCGCAGCAGGCGCAGCAGCCGCACCCGCGAGTCTTCGTCCAGGAACTGGCTGGCGCGGAAGGACAGGTGCGGCCAACGCTCCTCGCCGTTGCCGGCGGCGGCCACCAGCCGCGCACAGTCTTCCTCGAACCATGCCCGGCGTTCGCCATCCTGCAGGCGCTCGGCGAGCTGCCCGTGGAGGGCGGCGAGATGGACCACGTCGTCCGCGGCATATTCCAGCTGCGCAGGGCTCAGCGGGCGCCGCAGCCAGTCCGAGCGGGTCTGGCCCTTGGGCAGGTCCACGCCAAGCAGTTCGCTCACCAGGCGCTGGTAGCCCATCCCGGCACCGATGCCGGCGAAGGCCGCCGCCAGCTGGGTGTCGAACAGCGGCGCCGGTACCGCGCCGCAGGCGTGGTGGAACGCCACCAGGTCCTCGCCGGCGCTGTGCATCACCTTGGTGACGGAGCTGTCCAGCAGCAGCGGGCGCAGGGCATCGGTGATGCCGGGGGCGAGCGGATCAAGGAGCAGGATGTCCTCGCCGATGGCCAGCTGCACCAGCGCCAGTTGGGGCCAGTAGGTGCGTTCGCGGATGAACTCGGTGTCCAGCCCGACCCGTTCCGGGGCGCTGGACAGGTGCCGCTCGAGCACCGCGGGATCAGTGACCCATATGGGTTTTGTTCCGGTCATGGGCGCGCAGGTTATCAGGTCGCGCCCAGGTTCCATGCGGGCCTGGGCGATTGACGGTCCCGGCACCGCGCCCTACCGTCGCGGTTTGACCAGGCTGCCTGAATTCCGTGCGTAACCCGTTTCCTGCCACTGCCCTGCTGATCGCGCTGCTGTGCGCCGGATGTGGCGGCGGTGACAGCGACGAGACCGGGGCAACGACAGGCCAGGCGGAAGGACGGGTGGCCTCGGGCAGCGTCACCATCAGCGGCGACGACCGCGAGGCCGGCTCGCTCACCTGGACCCGGCCGGAGGTCGGGGAGCTCGACGAAGAGCAGGTGGAGCAGGCCCAGGAACAGGCCGGTGAAGCGCTGGACGAAGGCCGGCTGTACGACGACGGCGACTCGGCGATCCCCCTGTACCTGGCGCTGCTGGACCGTGACGCCGACGACGGCTCGGCACGGGAAGGCCTTGAGAAGGCCCGCCGCCGCCTGCTGGAGATGGGTGACGACGCGCTGTCCGACGCAGGGGAGGATTTCGTGGCGCTGCGCGAGGCCCGGCGCGTGGCCGCCGTCGCCCGGACCGTATGGCCCGATGACGAAGAGGTGGCCGCGTACCTGCAGCGGGTCGACCTCGCGGACCAGCTGTGGGAACTCAACCGCCAGGCCGAGGACGAGATTGCGGCCGGGCGCCTTGGAGAATCGGGCGGCGGCGCGATCGCGCTCTTGCGGCAGGCGCTGGAGCTGAGCCCGGGCCAGGCGCGCGCGATGCAGAACCTGGCCGCGGTGGAAAGCGCGCTGATCAGGCGGGCCGAGCTTGCGGCCGATGCCGATGATTTCGCCACCGCCAATCTGTGGCTGGATCACGCGGCGAAAGTGAGACCGGACAGTGCCACCGTGCCCGACGCGCGCGAGCGGATCGCGCGCCAGCGGGAGGGACGCATCGGCCGGCTGCGGGACCAGGGCGTGGCGGCGCTTGGCCAGTTCGACGGCATCGCCAAGGCGCGCTCGATACTGGCCGACCTGCTGCGCATCGCCGAACCCGGTGATCCGGCCGCCGCCGAGCTGCGCGAGCGCATCGACCTGGCGGTTCATTACGGCTTGTTCCGGCCGGGGCAGGTGTTCACGGACGCGCTGGAAACCGGCGGGCGCGGCCCGCGCATGGTGGTGGTTCCGCACGGCGCCTTCACCATGGGGGCGCCCGAGGACGAGGCGGGCTCGACTGACCAGGAGCGCCCACAGCGCATCATCCGCTTCGACCGCGGCTTCGCCATGGCGCTGACCGAAGTGAGCGTTGGCGAGTTCCGTCGATTCGTCAACGCGACCGGGCACCGGACCCGGGCGGAGCGGCGTGGGTTCTCCATGGCCTGGGACGAGCGCAGCGGCAATTTCGTGCGCCGCAGCCGGGTCGATTGGCGCTCCGACTACGCAGGCGCCCGCGCCAGTGACGCCTTGCCCGTGCTGCACGTCAGCGCCGAGGACGCGCAGGCCTACGTGGACTGGTTGTCGGCGCAGACCGGCCGCCGCTACCGGTTGCCCAGCGAGGCCGAGTTCGAATATGCGCTCCGTGCCGGGACTTCCACGCCCTTCCCCTGGGGGGAGGGCAGCCCGCCCGAGGGCTCGGGCAACTTTACCGGCGATCGTGACCGTTCGCCGGGCGCGCGCAGCTGGACCAACGCGTTCCGGGCTTACGGCGATGGCCACTGGGGACCGGCGCCGGTGGGAAGCTTCACGCCCAATGCATGGGGCCTGCACGATCTTGCCGGGAACGTGAGTGAGTGGGTGGCCGATTGCTGGCATGAGAACTATCGCCGGGCCCCGCGCGACGCCTCGGCCTGGGTCAACCCGGGCTGCCGGACGTTCGTCATCCGCGGGGGCGCCTGGGCCAGTTCGCCACAGCAGACCCGCTCGGCATGGCGCGCGCCCGCCGCGCGTGATATGACCAACGCGCGGATCGGTTTCCGTGTGGTCCGCGACCTGTGACCCATGCCGGCGCCAGGGCGCCGGGGAAAGCGGAGAGCAAGCATGAACCAGCGGCGGGAATCAGGCCACAGCGTCCGGCGTCGCCGGGGCGGGGGCCTGCGGGTGTGGGTGCTGTTGGCGTTCATCGCCTACGGTGCCTGGTACTGGTTTTCCAACCAGAGCGTCGATCCGGTCACGGGCGAGAACGTGCTCATTGACCGCAGCCTGTCCGCAGAGGACGAGAAGGCGCTGGGCCTGCAGGCCTACCAGCAGATCCTCGAACAGGAACGCTGGGTCGACCCGGATGCGACCATCTCGCGCGAGGTGCGCAACATCGCCGAGCGCCTGATCGCCAAGGTCGAACCGGTCGAGGCCGCCCTGGCAGCCGAGCACGGGATGGAGCCCACGCGCTTCTCGGCCGGCTTCGACTGGGAGGTCAACGTCATCGATTCCGACCAGGCCAACGCGTTCGCGCTGCCGGGCGGGAAGATGGCGGTGTACACCGGCCTGGTGCCGGTGGCCGGGAACGAGGACGCCATGGCGGTGGTCATGGGACACGAGATCGCCCATGCGGTGCTGCGCCACGGCGCCCAGCGCATGGCCCAGCAAAGACTGAGCCAGATCGGGCAGGCCGCCGGCGCTTTCAGCGGGATGGATCCCCAGCAGCAGCAGATGGTGATGGCCGCCATGGGCTACGGCTACCTGCTGCCGTACGCCCGCAAGCACGAGAGCGAGGCCGATGAAGTGGGGCTGATGCTGGCCGCCGCCGCATGCTTCGATCCGCGCGAGGCCGTGCCGCTGTGGGAACGCATGGGGCAGGGGGCGGGCGGCCAGGCGCCACCCGAGTTCGCCTCGACCCACCCGAGCTCGGAGACGCGCATCGCCCACCTGCAGTCGCTGATGCCCAAGGCGCTGGAGTTCCGCGCGCGTTTCTGCGAGGAAGGTCCGCTTTAGGCCTGGAGCCAGCGCTTCCAGGCGTTAGAAGCTGATGAACAGCCCCCCGTTGACCGGCAGGTTGGCGCCGGTGATGAATCCGGCGTCATCGGCGGTGAGGAACTCCACGGCGCGCGCGATTTCAGCGGGCTGGCCAAGCCGGCCCACCGGCACCCTGGCGACGATGCCATCCAGGATGTCCTGCGGCATGGCCGTCACCAGCGCGGTCTCGCAATAGCCGGGCGAGATCGAATTGACGGTCACGCCCTTGCGCGCGACCTCGCGGGCCATGGCCATGGTGAAGCCGTGCATCCCGGCCTTGGCGGCGGAATAGTTGGCCTGGCCGAACTGTCCGGTCTGGCCGTTGACCGAGCTGATGTTGACCACGCGACCGAAGCCCCGTCCGACCATGACATCCACGGCAGGCCGGCACATGTTGAAGACGCCCCCCAGGTTGACATCGATTACCTGCTGCCATTGCTCGCGCTGCATCTTGCGCAGGGTGACGTCGCGGGTGATGCCGGCGCCGTTGACCAGGATGTCGAGGCCACCGTGGTCGCGTTCGACCCCGGCCACGAACTCGACGCAGGCGTCGAAGTCGGAGACGTCCAGGGCGGCGAACGTGACGTCCAGGCCGTCCACTTCGCGCCGGAAGCCATCCAGCCGCTCCCGGTTCCCGTCGAGGTCCACGGCGATCACGCTGCGTCCGGCGCGCGCGAGCGCGATGCAGATCGCGGTGCCGAGCCCGCCCGTTCCGCCGGTGACGACGGCAGTGCGCTTTTCCATTGGTCCCCCTGTATCAGCGTTCGCGTTTGTCACCGCCGCGGCTGCGGTCGGCTGAAGGTTTCTGGCCGACGCTCCCGGTCAGGTTCTGCTGCAGGTCGTGCCACATCTGCAGGTTGCGCTCGGTGAGCCTGTTCATCATCGCCCAGGGCGTCTGCTCCAGCAGCCCGCCCATCTGCTTGCGGAACTGGTGCTGCTGCTCCAGGAAGGCCTGCATGGACTGGTCCAGGTAGGTCCCCATGAAGCCCTGCAGCGAATCACCATAGAAGCGGATGATCTGGCTCAGCAACTCGGTCGAGAGGATGGGAGTGCCTTCCTGCTGCTCGTGTTCCGAGATGATCTGCAGGAGCACCTGCCGCGTCAGGTCGGCTCCGGTCTTGGCATCGACCACCTCGAACTCCTCGCCATCGACCACCAGCTGGCGCACATCCTCGATGGTGATGTAGCTGGAGATTTCCGTGTCGTACAAACGGCGGTTCGGATATTTCTTGATGACGCGGATCGCGCTCATTGGAGCCGGCACTCGGATGCGGATGTTGCCTCGCAGCATGGCGCAGCCGCTGGGGCCTTGCAAGCCGGATGGGCCGCTGCCGGGGGCCCCCGCCACGGGCAGCGGCCTTGCGCGCGGGCTACCAGCCCATGTATTGGCCGCCATTGGCCGCGAGGTTGGCGCCGGTGATCCAGGCGGCCTCCTCGGGCAGGAAGAATGCAACCGCGTAAGCGATTTCCTCCGGGGTGCCGAGCCGGCCGAGCGGGATCTGCGCCACGATCTTCTCGCGGACATGCTCGGGTACCGCCATCACCATGTCGGTGCCGATGTAGCCGGGCGATACGGTGTTGACGGTGATGCCGTGGCGGGCGTTCTCCTGCGCCAGGGAAATGGTGAAGCCATGCATGCCGGCCTTGGCCGCCGCGTAGTTGGCCTGGCCGTACTGGCCCTTCTGGCCGTTGATGGAGCTGATCTGCACGATGCGGCCCCACTTGCGCTCGCGCATCCCGTTGATCACCGGCCGGGTGACGTTGAACACCGAGTTGAGGTTGGTGTTGACCACCTCCTGCCACTGCTCCGCCGTCATCTTGTGGAAGGTCCCGTCGCGGGTGACGCCGGCGTTGTTGATGAGGATCTCCACGGGCCCCAGCGCCTGTTCCACCTCGCGGACCATCGCTTCGGACTCCTCCGGGCTGGCCACGTCGCCGCGAACCACGGTCACCTCGTAACCCGCCGCCTTCATCTGCTCCTGCCAGGCGCGCGTCCGCTCCTCGTTGCGGTAGTTGGTCGCCACCTTGTGGCCGGCGTCGATCAGCCGCTTGCAGATGGCCGTGCCGATGCCGCCAGTGCCGCCGGTTACCAGTGCCACGCGTGTGGTCATGTCCATGCCTCCCCGATGATGATGGGTGTCGGGCGCCCGATCACGCCGCGACCCGATTCTATGCACGGCGCATGTCGCGTGTGTTGTGCGATGCGGCGAAGGAGCGTGGCGCGCTCGCCAGGCGGGCCGGATCGAAGCGCGCCCTGGCGGCGGCGAGCAGCTTCGCGGGCGCGCTGATGCCCTTGAGCACGCCGGGATCCTGTCCCAGCGCCACCCACGCGCTGCGCAGCGCCGGCGCCGGGTCGGCGTCGTCCAGCGGCAGCGCGGCGCAGGACTTGGAAAGCTTGCTGCCGTCGGCGCCAAGCACCAGCGGCAGGTGCGCGTACCCCGGCGTGGGCAGGCCCAGGCGCTGCTGCAGGAAGACCTGGCGCGCGGTGGAGCCCAGCAGGTCGGCGCCGCGCACCACTTCGGTGATGCGCTGGTGGGCGTCGTCCACCACCACGGCAAGCTGGTAGGCCCAGGGACCGTCGGCGCGGCGCAGGACGAAATCGCCGACCCCGGTGTCCAGGCGCTCCTCGATCCGGCCGACGATCCGGTCTTCGAAGCCGACCAGCGTGCCGTCGGGCACCCGCAGCCGCACGGCCGGGTCGGGCCGCCGGCGCCGCGCCACGCAGGCCCGGTGGATGCCCTCCGCCGCGGCGAGGTCGGCACGGCTGCAGTGGCAGGCAAACGCGTGCCCCGCCGCGAGCAGTGATTGCAGCGCATCCCGGTAGGCCTCTGCGCGGGTGCTCTGGTAAAGGACCTCGCCATCCGGCACCAGGCCGAACGCGTGCAGGGTGCGCAGCTGGGCCCTGGCCGCGCCGGGAACTTCACGTGGGGGATCGAGGTCCTCGATGCGGACCAGCCATTCGCCACCCGCGTGCCGGGCCAGCAGCCAGCTCCCGAACGCGGCCAGGAGCGAGCCGAAGTGCAGTGGCCCGGAGGGCGAGGGCGCGAAACGGCCCCGGTAGCGGTGGGTTCCGGTCGGCATCGGCGCAAGTATTACGCAACTTGAAATTCACCTGGCCCGCCCATAATTCAACCCCATGTCCCGCCAGCCGCGCGGGACCGCATCCAAGCCGAGAGAGTCCATGTTCAAACGCATCGCCCTGTTCCTTGCCACCAACCTGGCCGTGCTGGCGCTGGTCAGCATCGTCATGGCCATCTTCGGGATCGACCCGGCCTCCAACGCGGGCCTGCTTGCGTTCGCGGCCATCTTCGGATTCGGCGGCGCATTCGTCTCCCTGGCCATGTCCAAGTGGACCGCCAAGCGCTTCACCGGCGCCCAGGTGATCACCCAGCCGCGCGGTGAGCTTGAGCAGTGGCTGCTGGCCACGGTGCAGCGCCAGGCGCGCGATGCCGGCATCGGCATGCCGGAGGTCGCGGTCTACGATGCGCCGGAGATCAACGCCTTCGCCACCGGCGCCCGCCGGGACAACGCGCTGGTGGCGGTTTCCACCGGCCTGCTGCGCTCGATGACCCGGGATGAGGCCGAGGCCGTGCTCGCCCATGAGGTGGCGCACATCGCCAACGGCGACATGGTCACCATGGCCCTGTTGCAGGGGGTGTTGAACACCTTCGTGATCTTCCTGGCCCGCGTGGTGGGGCGGGTCGTGGACAACTACCTGAGCGGCGGCCGGGATTCCGGCGGTGGCATCGGCTATTTCGCCGTGGTGTTCGTGCTCGACATGATCTTCGGCCTGTTCGCCAGCATGATCGCGATGTGGTTCTCCCGCCAGCGGGAGTTCCGCGCCGACGCCGGCGGCGCCGAGCTGGCTGGCCGGCACAAGATGATCGCCGCGCTGGAGAAGCTCAACCTGACCTACGGGCAGAACACGCTGCCCAAGCAGGTGGCCGCGTTCGGCATCAGCGGCAGCGTGGGCGCCGGGCTGAAGAAGCTGCTTATGAGCCATCCGCCGCTGGAGGACCGCATCGCCGCGCTGCGGAATGCGTCCGTGGAATCGGGCATGACCCTGCGCGCCTGACCGCCGGCCCCGCGCGAGGGCGGGGCCATGTGCCCCGCCGCTATTC
>JAAYXJ010000101.1 GCA_012515985.1 Gammaproteobacteria bacterium | reverse complement strand
TTACGTGGTGTTCAACATCGTTTCATCCACCCTGTTCCTGATTGCCCTGGGCCTGCTGTACGGCATGCTCGGCACGCTCAACATGGCCGAAATGGCGGTGCGGGTCGCGGAAACGGCGCCGGAGAACGTGGCCATGGTGAAGGCCGCCGCCGGCCTGCTGCTGGTGGTGTTCTGCGGCAAGGCCGCGCTGCTGCCGCTGTACATCTGGCTGCCGGAGGCCTACTCGCGGGCGCCGGCGGCGGTGGCGGCGCTGTTCACCATCATGACCAAGGTGGGCCTGTACGCGGTGCTGCGGGTGTACACCCTGCTGTTCGGCGCCGAGGCCGGGCCGCTGGCTGATTTCGCGTGGGACGGGCTGCTGGTGGCGGGAGCGCTGACCTTGGTGGTCGCTGCCTTCGGCGTGGTAGGCGCCACCCGGCTGCGCGTGGCGGTGGCCTACCTGGTGATGCTCTCGGCCGGGACCATCTTCATCGCGGTGGCGGTGGCCAACGCCGACGCGATCAGCGGCGGGCTGTATTACCTGGCGCACAGCGTGTTCGTGACCGCGGCGCTGTTCCTGATCGCGGACCTGGTGCAGCGCCAGCGCGGCAGCATGGGCGACCATCTGCTGCCGATCGCGCCGCCCACCCGCTCGGCGTCCGGAGTCCTGTACGCGATCGCCGCGGTCTCGGTGGCCGGGCTGCCGCCATTGTCCGGATTCATCGGCAAGTTCGTCGTGCTCGATGCCATCCCCGCGGCTGCCACCGGCTGGGTGTGGACGGCGGTGCTGGGCGGCAGCCTGCTGGTGATCATCGGCCTGTCGCGCACCGGCACCCGCCTGTTCTGGCGTGTGGAATCGCTGGGCGAAGGCAAGCCGCCGCCCTCGCCGCGGCCGATCGAGGTCGGCGCCACCGTGCTGCTGCTGGCCTATGGGGTGGCCATGACCGTGGCCGCCGGCCCGATCCTGCGCTACACCGATGCCACCGCCCGGCAGGTGCTCACGCCGGCCAACTACATCCAGCAGGTGCAGGGCACCCAGCCGCAGATCCGGGAGCCGTCGCCATGAAACGACAGACCCTGAGGAGACTGCTGATCTGGCGCCGGCGGGTGCTGCCGTCGATACCGCAGAGCCTCACCGTATTCGTGTTCTGGCTGTTGATGGCCGAGGATTACAGCGCCAGCAACCTGCTGATGGCGCTGCTGCTGGCGGTGGTGATGCCGCTGATCGCCACCCGCCTGGAACGCGAGTTCGCGCGCATGGCGCGGCTGGACGTGTTCCTGATGCTGGGCGCGATCCTGCTGTGGGACCTGCTCAAGGCCAACTTCACCGTGGCGCGGCAGGTGCTGGGACCGGAGCGCAAGCTGAGCCCGCACTACATCCGGGTCCCGCTGGAACTGACCAACATCCACGGGATCTCGGCGCTGGCGGCGGTGATCACGCTCACCCCAGGCACCGTCGCCGCGGCGCTGACCGAAGACCGCAAGCACATGCTGGTGCACGTGCTGAGCACGGATGACCCGGAGGGCATGATCCAGGAAATCAAGCAACGCTACGAAGTCCCGCTGCGGAAGGTGTTCCCATGATCCAGATCGCCATCGTCACCGCCCTGTCCGTGGTCGGCGTGGCCATGCTGCTGTCGCTGTGGCGGCTGTTGCGCGGGCCCACGGCGCCCGACCGGATCCTGGCGCTGGACACCCTGTACGTGAACGCCGTCGCCCAGCTGATCCTGTTTGGCATGCTGCTCGATTCGGAGGTGTACTTCGAGGCGGCGCTGATCATCGCCATGCTCGGGTTCTTCACCACGGTAGTGCTGAGCAAGTACGTGATCCGGAGGGACATCGTCGAATGAACGCCTTCCTGGAATTCCTGCTGGTGGTGTTCCTGGTGGTCGGCAGCTTCTTCGCCTTCCTCGGGTCGTTCTCGCTGATCAAGCTCAGCAGCTTCCTGCGCCGCCTGCACGGGCCCACCAAGGCCAGCACCATGGGCGTGGGCTGCATCCTGCTGGCCTCGATCATTTTCCACACGTTCTATGGA
>JAAYXJ010000100.1 GCA_012515985.1 Gammaproteobacteria bacterium | reverse complement strand
CGCCGTCGGCGCCGGGAACGGCCGGGGCGCTCCCGGGGTGGTCTCCGGGCTCGTCCAGCGGCAGCTCGATGTCCAGCGCGAATCCCTCGGCGGGGGCGGTGCGGATCTCCATGGAGCCGCCGTGGGCGGCCAGGCGCTCGCGCATGCCCCGCAGCCCGTTGCCAAAGCCGGTGACGTCCGCGCCGCGGCCGTCGTCGCGCGCGCTCAGCAGGACGCGGCCAGCCTCCACGCGGTAGTCCAGCTCCAGCCGTGAGGCCTGGGCATGGCGCACGGTATTGGTGATGATTTCCTGGGTACAGCGCAGCAGCACGTGGGCGCGCTCGGCGTCCTCGAGCAGGAACGGCTCGGGCATGTGCATGTCCACCTCCAGCGCCGGCATGTGTTCGGCCAGCGGGCGCAGGGTGGCCACCATGTCGATGGCGTCGTCCTCGCGGATCCGGCTGACCGCCTCGCGCACGTCGCTCAGCAGCAGCTTGGCCAGGGTATGGGCCTGGTTGACATGCTCCTGGGCGGCACCGGAGGTGAGGTGATTGGCCACCTCCAGGTTCAGGCTCAGGGCGGTCAGGTGGTGGCCCAGCAGGTCGTGGAGCTCGCGGGCGATGCGGGTGCGCTCGTTGACCCTCACGCTCTCGGCCAGCAGCGCGCGGGTGGCGCGCAGTTCGGCGTTCAGCCGCCGCTGCTCGTCGCGGGCTTCGGCCTGGCGCCGGGCCACCAGCGCGGTGGTGAAGACGAAGCTGGAAAACCCCATGTAACCCATGGCCTGCAACACGCCCATCAGCAGGGGGAACCCCAGCGGGCCGGTGTAGATCGGCAGCACCGCGAGGTTGCCCAGCACCAGCCACACCACCCCCACCCGCAGCGGCAGGATCCATGGCAGCAGCCCCGCCACCACCATCAACAGGATGCTGCCCAGCGCGGTGCCGGAGAAATAGCTCACCCCGATCGCGCACAGGGTCAGCAGCAGCAGCCCGCTGTGGTCCCACGGGCCCGGCATGCGGTGGCCCAGGGAACGGGTGATGCGCCAGTAGGCGATGCCGAAAAGCAGGTACACCACGAGCCAGCGCACGAGGTGCCAGAGCGGCTCGCCGTCCTCCAGCGGCAGCGCCTGCGGGTCGATCAGGAAGATGATCAGCCACAGCCCCACCGCGGCCCATGTGAACAGGCCGGCGTAGCGCAGCATCTGGCTGTTGCCAAGTTGGGCCAAGGCGGGTTCCGCGGAGCGGGGTCGGAAGGGGTGAGCAGGGTTATCGAACGGGCCCCCGCAGTGCAAGGGCACAAGGGCACGGTGGCCACCGGCACGGCCCTTCCGCGCCCCGCCTGGGAGCGGGCGCGGCGCGCCGCGGGCGCCCGGCCGCGGGTCGCCGCGGGTGCCTGCCTGTGCGATAATCCGGGCTGCCGCCAAGCGGTCGCTCCCAGACGGGGCGGACCTCCCGGAGTCTTGAATGTCGACCCTGATCCGCGACGTGTACGAGCACGAGCTGGATTCAATCCTTGCCCTCAACAACGCCGCCGGGCCTGCGATCCTGCCGCTGGACGCCGCCCGCCTGCGCCGTTTCTTCGATACCGCCGATTACTTCCGCGTGGCCGAGCGCGACGGCAACATGGCCGGGTTCCTGGTGGGGTACAGCTCGGAATCCGACCACGACAGCAGCAACTTCGCCTGGTTCCGCGAGCGCCACGAATCCTTCTTCTACATCGACCGCATCGTGGTGGCGAGCCGCCGCCGCGGCGGCGGCGTGGGCCGCGCGTTCTATGCCGACGTGCAGAGTTTCGCCGAGGTCCGCTGGCCGCTGCTGACCTGTGAGGTGCTGATCGAACATGACAGCGACCCCGCGCGCCTGTTCCACGGCAGCTTCGGCTTCCAGGAGGAAGGCCAGCACGTGATGCCCGGGACCGGCGTGCGCGCCTCGATGCTGGTCAAGCCGATGTGCAGCTATCCGTGGGTGCGCGACCGCTACGGCGGCCAGCTCCCGGATGTGCCCTGGCTGTTGCGGCCCCGCCAGCGGCGTGACGGCGCGGACCAGCGGGCAACGGGAACCTGAGGATGATGTCAGCGGATTTTGAACCGGCCGGCGAACTGAAGTTTGGCCAGGTCGGTATCGCCAACCTGCGCGTGCGTACCCTGGACATCGCGCGGCTGGCCGGGGAAATGCGCGAGCGGGTGCAGCGGGCGCCCAAGCTGTTTGACCGCGCTGCCCTGGTGATTGATTTCGGCGGCCTGCCCGCGCTGCCCGACGAATCGAGCGCGCGGGCGCTGATCGACGCCCTGCGCGACGCCGGCGCCCTGCCCGTGGCGCTGGCCTGGGGCAGCAGCGAGAACGAGGCGCTGGCCGTCCGCCTGGGGTTGCCGGTACTGGCGCGCTTCCGCGCCCAGTACGAGCGCGCCGGCGGCGCGGCCGCCGAGCCGCCCCCGCCGGCCCCGGCCCCGGAACCCGCCGCCGCCCCGGCGGCCGCCAACGGCCAGCCCGGCCTGATCCAGCAGGTCCCGGTGCGTTCCGGCCAGCAGGTCTATGCCGACAGCCGCGACCTGACGGTGCTGGGCGCCGTCAGCCCGGGCGCGGAGGTGCTGGCCGACGGCTCGATCCACATCTACGGCCCCCTGCGCGGCCGCGCCCTGGCCGGCGCCCAGGGCAACGAGAAGGCCAGGATTTTCTGCCGCGCCTTCCACGCCGAGCTGGTGGCGGTGGCCGGGCAATACAAAGTGCTGGAAGATATCCCCCGCGAGCTCCACGGCAAGGCCGCCCAGGTCTGGCTGGAAGGAGACGAACTGCGGATCGCGGCGCTCGAATGAGCGGCGCATCGCGAACCCACCAGAAGAACAATACGGAGAGCACGACATTGGCCGAGATCATCGTAGTCACCTCCGGCAAGGGCGGCGTTGGCAAGACCACCACCAGCGCCAGCATTGCCAGCGGACTGGCCCGGCGCGGCAAGAAGACCGCGGTGATCGATTTCGACGTTGGCCTGCGCAACCTCGACCTGATCATGGGCTGCGAGCGCCGGGTGGTGTACGACTTCGTCAACGTGGTGCAGGGTGAGGCCTCGCTCAAGCAGGCGCTGATCAAGGACAAGCGCTTCGACAACCTGTTCATCCTGGCCGCCTCGCAGACCCGCGACAAGGACGCGCTGACCCGCGAGGGCGTGGAACGGGTGCTCAAGGAGCTGGCCGACGACGGCTTTGAATACATCGTCGCCGACTCCCCGGCCGGCATCGAGAAGGGCGCGTTCCTGGCCATGTACTTCGCCGACAAGGCGATCGTGGTGGTCAATCCGGAAGTTTCCTCGGTGCGCGACTCCGACCGCATCATCGGCCTGCTGCAGTCCAAGACCCGCCGTGCCGAGGCCGGCGAGCGCGTGGATGAGTACCTCCTGCTGACCCGCTACAGCCCCGCGCGCGTTGAAACCGGGGAGATGCTCTCGGTCGCCGACGTGGAGGAAGTGCTGGGGCTGAAGACCATCGGCGTGATCCCCGAATCCACCGACGTGCTCAACGCCTCCAACAAGGGTGAGCCCGTGATCCTGGCCCAGGACTCGGGCGCCGGGCAGGCGTACGAGGACGCGGTCGCGCGGCTGCTTGGCGAGGAGCGGCCCATGCGGTTCACCCAGCTGGAGAAGAAGGGGTTCTTCAGCAAGCTGTTCGGGGGTTGACGCAATGGGACTGTTCGACTTCCTGAAAACCAAGAAAAACACCGCGTCCATCGCCAAGGAGCGATTGCGGATCATCGTGGCCCAGGAGCGCAGCAGCCGCGGCGCCCCGGACTACCTGCCGCTGCTGCAGCGCGAACTGCTGGAAGTGATCCGCAAGTACGTGAGCATCGACGCCGAGGCGGTCAAGGTGGACCTGGTCAAGGAGGGCGAGCACGACGTGCTTGACATCTCCGTGGCGCTGCCCGACGAGCGTTCGGGCACCGCCTGAGCGGCCGGCATGGTCACCCGCCCGGCGCTGGCCGCCGAGCCCGGCACGCCGGAGGCGGAGGCCAGCGTGCTGTGCCTGCGCGATATCCAGGCCGCTGACGCGGCCCGCGTGCTTGCCCACCACGGGCTGACGCTGACACTGGTCGACGAGGGCGCGCCGATCCCGGGCAGCTACTGGGGCGAGCCCGAGGCCGGCATCATCGCCAGCGAAGTGTTCGTGCGCCCCGACACGCCCGTGCATTCGATGCTCCACGAGGCCTGCCACCTGATCGTGCTGCCGCCCGAACAGCGGGCCCGGGTGCATACCGACGCCACCGATTCGGTGGCCGAGGAAGACGCCACCTGCTACCTGCAGATCCTGCTGGCGGACCACATCCCCGGCGTTGGCCGGGACCGTCTGATAGCGGACATGGACGCCTGGGGCTACAGCTTCCGCCTGGGCAGCGCGCGCGCCTGGTTCGAGCACGACGCCGAGGATGCCCGGGAATGGCTGGCACGGCGGGGACTCCTGCCCACGCCGGTCGACGGGTGACCGGCCTGCGCCGCTTCGCACTTGCGGACCCGCCGGGCCTCCCCTAGCCTGCCGCTTCCGCCCATTGGCGGCCCCGGGGGCCGCAACAGGAATCCGACGTGACCGCCAGCCGATTGCTCAGCATCGCCGCCCTTTCCGCCTGCCTGGTGCTGTCCGCCTGCCAGCGCGACGCCAGCCAGGCGCCTCCGGTGGCCGGGGTGCCGGAGGACGAGACCGCAGACCAGTTCGTGGCGCGGGTCAACGACGAGATGCGGGCGATGTACCAGGAGATGACCGCCTCGCAGTGGATCTCGTCCACGTACATCAACCAGGACAGCCAATTGCTGGCGGCCAAGGGCAACGAGCGCTGGCTGACCGCGCTCAACGGCTGGGTGGAGCAGGCGCGGCGGTTCGAGGGCCAGGAGATGTCGCCGGAAACCGCGCGCGCGATCCGCCTGCTCAAGCTGGGCACGGCAATGCCTGCGCCCCGCGATCCGGAGCGCCTGGCCGAGCTCACCACCATCGCCACCCGGATGGAAGGCATGTACGGCGCCGGCGCCTACTGCGTGGAGGGTGACCCCGACAACTGCCGCCAGCTGGGACAGCTGGAGGAAGTGCTGCGCAGCAGCCGCGACTACGACGAGCAGCTGGACGCGTGGCAGGGCTGGCATTCGATTGCCCAGCCGATGCGCGATGACTATGCGCGCTTCGTGGAGCTGGTGAACGAGGGCGCGCGCGAGATGGGCTACGCCGACGCCGGCGAGATGTGGCGCTCGGGCTACGACATGAGCCCGGTGGAGATCGCCGCCGAGGCCGACCGCCTGTGGGGCCAGGTCAAGCCGCTCTACGAGCAGCTGCACTGCTATGCCCGCAACCGGCTGGAGGCGCGCTATCCCGACCAGGGCTCGGTGGACGGGCTGCTGCCGGCGCACCTGATGGGCAACATGTGGCAGCAGGACTGGAGCAACCTGTGGGACATCCT
>JAAYXJ010000099.1 GCA_012515985.1 Gammaproteobacteria bacterium | reverse complement strand
GCCATGCTGCAGCTGCTGCTGGGCAACATCGGCGTGGCCGGCGGCGGCATGAACGCCCTGCGCGGGCACTCCAACATCCAGGGCCTTTCGGACCTCGGGTTGATGAGCAACCTGCTTCCCGGCTACCTCACCCTGCCCAGCGACCACGAGCAGGCGTACGAGGACTTCCTGGAAACCCGCACGCTGCAGCCGCTGCGCCCGGGCCAGATGAGCTACTGGCAGAACTATCCCAAGTTCCATGTCAGCCTCATGAAGAGCTGGTACGGCGACGCCGCCACAGAGGAGAACAACTGGGCCTACGACTACCTGCCCAAGCTCGACCGCCTGTACGACATGCTGCAGGTGTACGAGCTGATGGACCGGGGCGAGATGACGGGCTACATCTGCCAGGGCTTCAACACCCTGGCGGCCGCGCCCAACAAGGCCAAGATGAACTCGGCGCTGGCCAAGCTTAAGTACCTGGTGGTGATTGATCCGCTGCCCACCGACACCTCCGAGTTCTGGAAGAACTTCGGCGCGTCCAACGACGTCGACCCGTCGCAGATCCAGACCGAGGTGTTCCGCCTGCCCACCACCGTGTTCGCCGAGGGCGAAGGCGCGCTGGTGAACTCCGGGCGCTGGCTGCAGTGGCACTGGAAGGGCGCGGACGCGCCCAAGGGCGTGCGCTCGGACATCGAGATCATGAGCCGGCTCTACCACCGCCTCAAGCGCATGTACGAGGAGGAAGGGGGCGCCTATCCGGATCCGATCCTCAACCTCAGCTGGCAGTACGTGCTGGACGTGCCCACCCCCGCCGAGCTGGCCATGGAGTACAACGGCAAGGCGCTGGTGGACCTGGCCGACCCGTCGGATCCGTCCCGCGTCACGCGTCGGGCGGGCGAGCAGATCGCCGGCTTCGGCGAGCTGCGCGACGACGGCACCACCGCCTGCGGCTGCTGGATCTTCGCCGGCTGCTGGGGCCCGGACGGCAACCTGATGGGCCGCCGCGACAACGCCGACCCCACCGGCATCGGCCAGACCCAGGGCTGGGCGTGGGCGTGGCCGGCCAACCGCCGCATCCTCTACAACCGCGCCTCCGCGGACCTGGAGGGCAAGCCGTTCAACCGCGAGCGGCCGCTCGTGTGGTGGGACGGCAACCGCTGGACCGGCGTGGACGTGCCGGATTTCGCGGTCAATTCGGCGCCCGAGGAGGGGATGAGCCCGTTCATCATGAACCCGGAAGGCGTGGCCCGCTTCTTCGCCCGCGCCGGGCTCAACGAGGGGCCGTTCCCCGAGCACTACGAGCCGTTCGAGACGCCGCTGGGCTACAACCCGCTGCATCCGGACAACCCGGTGGCCACCACCAACCCGGCCGCGCGCGTGTTCGAGTCGGACCTGGCCACGATGGGCACGGTGGACGAGTTCCCGTACGTGGGCACCAGCTACCGCCTCACAGAGCACTTCCACTTCTGGACCCGGCATGTCCCGCTCAACGCGATCATCCAGCCGGAGCAGTTCGTGGAGATCGGCGAGGCGCTGGCCGAGGAGAAGGGGATCGCGCGCGGTGACCGCGTGCGGCTGACCTCCAAGCGCGG
>JAAYXJ010000098.1 GCA_012515985.1 Gammaproteobacteria bacterium | reverse complement strand
CTGGATGGCGTCACCCGCGCGTGGATGATGGGCCAGGGGCACTGCGTGGCCGCCATCGACGCGCTGAACGTGCTGGTTGGCAACATGACCGACCGGCACGCCGAACGTTACGACCGCACCGGCGAAGGGCTGAGCCGGTTCGTAAGCGACTTCTATGCCTACACCCTCAATCCGGACGGAACGCCGGCGTCGCCCCTCGGCTCCCACGTCAATGCGCACACCGCCGGGGGCGTGATGGAAGGCGGCTATCTCGGCTTTGCCGAGCTGCAGTACGTGCATGCGCCGCTCAAGGATGAACGCCTGGTCGCCTTCCTCAGCGACGGTGCGTTCGAGGAACAGCGTGGCAGCGACTGGGCGCCACGCTGGTGGCGCGCCGAGGACAGCGGACTGGTCAGCCCGATCATCATCCTCAACGGGCGCCGCATCGAACAGCGCAGCCAGATCACCCAGCAGGGCGGCGAGCGGTGGCTGGACCGGCACCTGCGATTGAACGGCTTTGATCCGATCGCGCTGGACGGGCGCGATCCGGCCAGCATCGCGTGGGGCATCCACGTGATGGAGTCGCGCCTGCAAGCGGGCGCCGCTGTTCCCGCCGACGTGCGGCTGCCCTATGGCATCGCCGAAACCGTCAAGGGCTTCGGCTTCCCCGGCGCCGGGACCAACGCCTCGCACAACTTGCCGCTGCCGGGGAATCCGGCGAAGGATGCCGCGGCGCGCACGCTCTTCAATGAAGGCGCAGCGGCGCTGTTCGTGGCCGCGTCGGAGCTCGAGCAGGCCGTTGCCGCACTCAACAGCCACGATCTCCAGCAGCGGGTGCGCGAGCGCGACCATGCGCTGGCCGATCGCCAGGTGGAACCGCCCCGCGTCCCGGCGATCGCCGACCGCGGCGCCGGCGGTGAGAGCTCGCCAATGACCGCACTCGACGAGCAGTTCGTCGCCATCGCCGAGGCGAATCCGGGACTGCGGGTGCGCGTGGGCAATCCCGATGAGCTGCGCAGCAACAAGCTCGACCGGACCCTGGACGCGATGAAGCACCGGGTGCACGAGCCCGAGCCCGGCGTCGCCGAATCGCCAACCGGCGCGGTCATCACTGCGCTCAACGAAGAAGCCGTGGTCTGCGCGGCGCTCGGCAACAAGGGCGGGCTAAACCTGGTGGTCACCTACGAGGCGTTTGCACCGAAGATGCTCGGCGCCGTACGTCAGGAACTGATCTTCGCCCGCCACCAGGCCCAGGCCGGGCGCCCACCCGGCTGGCTGGGCGTGCCCCTGGTGCTGACCTCGCACACGTGGGAGAACGCGAAGAACGAACAGTCCCACCAGGATCCGACCATGGCCGAGGCGCTCATGGGCGAAATGGCCGACATTTCGCGCGTGGTGTTCCCGCCGGACGCCAATGGCGCTGCCGCCGCCCTCGCCCGCGCCTACGCGCAACGGGGCACGGTCACCACACTGGTCGTTCCCAAGCGTCCGGTGCCTCATGAGCTGACCCCGCAGCAGGCCCAGGCACTGGCCGAGACCGGCGCAACATGCCTCGCCGGCGATCCGGCGACGGCGGCGATCCTGCTGGTGGCCACCGGCGCGTACCAGCTGCAGGAAGTGCGCCGCGCACAGGCGCGTCTGGCCGCACGCGGAATGTCGGCCGCGATCGTCTATCTCGCCGAACCCGGCCGATTTCGCGCCCCGCGCGATCCGGAGGAGGCAAGGTACGTGCACTCCGACAGTGCGGTCCAAGCGCTGTTTCCGGTGGGCCGGCCGCGCGTATTCGTTACCCACACCCGTCCGGAGCCCTTCCTCGGTGCGCTGCGCCGACTCGACACCGGCCCCACCACCACCGCGGCGCTGGGCTTCGTCAACCGGGGCGGCACACTGGACGTGCCGGGCCTGCTGTTCGCCAACCGCAGCACCTGGGCGCACGTGGTTGACGCGGCTGCGGGCGTCCTCGGCGAGTCCCGCGACAACCTGCTGTCCGAAGCGGAGCTGGCGGCCGTGGATGGTCGCGGCGATCCGACCGCCATCCTGCGCGCGGAAGCGGGGCCGGCATCGTGAGCCGGCCGGCCAGGACCTCGCGCTGATGGCGGGCACGGTGCGCCGCGGAGGCCAGATCGCCTGGGCCGGACTGACTCTCGGGGTCGCGGTGTTGCGCCTGCGCCGACGCAGACCCGAACGGCTTCCCGCGTACGTCAGCGCCACCCTGGTGGGGCTGGGTACCACCTTCG
>JAAYXJ010000097.1 GCA_012515985.1 Gammaproteobacteria bacterium | reverse complement strand
TGGTACATCACCGGGTCGCCGCCGCCGGCCGCGTTGAAGAAGCTGGTGGCGAAGAACTTGTCGGTCAGCAGCATGGTCACCGCGCCGGCAAGCACCGGCATCACGGCGATCAGCAGGAACGCGGTGATCAGCCAGGTCCAGCAGAAGATCGGCATCTTCAGCAGATCGATGCCGGGCGCGCGCATGTTGAGCACGGTGGCGATGACGTTGATCGCGCCCATGATCGAGCTGATGCCCATCATGTGGATGGCCAGGATGGTGAAGGCGATCGAGTTACTGCCCTGCAGGCTGAGCGGCGGATACAGGGTCCAGCCGGTGGCCGGCGCGCCGCCGGGCATGAACAGCGTGGACAGCAGCATCAGGAACGCGAACGGCAGGATCCAGAACGACCAGTTGTTCATCCGCGGCAGCGCCATGTCCGGCGCGCCGATCTGCAGCGGGATCATCCAGTTGGCCAGGCCCACGAAGGCCGGCATCACCGCGCCGAAGATCATCACCAGCGCGTGCATGGTGGTCATCTGGTTGAAGAAGTCCGGGCTCACGTGCTGCAGCCCCGGCACCGCCAGCTCCAGGCGGATGATGACGCTCATCGCCGCGCCGATGATCACCATCGTGAAGGAGAACAGCAGGTAGAGCGTGCCGATGTCCTTGTGGTTGGTGGAGAACAGCCACCTGTCCACGAAGCTCTGGTCACGCGGATCGGTGTGGTGGAGGTCGGCGGTGGTCGGTGTGCTGGACATGGCGTCTGCCTGGAAGGTCGGGCGTGGGTGTCGTCGCTCAGCCCGCGGAGGGGGCCGGGACGTCGAGCTGGGCGGTGGCTTCTTCGGCGGCCGGCGCTTCCGGCTCCGGCGCGGCGATGGGCAGCGGCGCTTCGTCGCCGCGCTGTGCCGCCAGCCACTGGTCGAACTCGGCGCGCGGCACCGCGCGCACCACGATCGGCATGAACGCGTGGTCCTTGCCGCAAAGCTCCGCGCACTGGCCGCGGTAGATGCCCGGTTCGCGGATCTCCGCCCAGGCCTCGTTGATGATCCCGGGGATCGCGTCCTGCTTGAAGCCCAGCGCCGGCACCCACCAGGAGTGGATGACGTCGTCGGCGGTGATCACGAAGCGAATCTTGGTATCGGTGGGAAGCACCAGCTCGCGGTCCACCTCGAGCAGGTAGGCGCCGTGGGCGTCGAGCTCGGCGCGGGTGGTGTTGCGGTTCTGGCGCAGGCGGTCGCTCTCGCGGTCCATGCGGCTGATGAACTCCACGTCCTCGCCGATGTACTCATAGCCCCACATCCACTGGTAGCCGGTGACCTTGACGGTCATTTCGGAATCGCGGACGTCGTACATCTGGATCAGCTTGGTGGTGGCCGGGAACGCCATCACCACCAGGATGATGACCGGGATCACCGTCCAGATGACCTCCGCCGTGGTGTTGTGGCTGAACTGCGAAGCCACCGCGCCCTTGGACTTGCGGAACTTGAACACCGCGTAGCCCATGGCACCGAACACCAGCACGCCGATCACCACGCACACCCACAGCACGAACATGTGGGCCTCGTAGGCGTTCTGCGCGGTGGGGGTGACGCCGCGGCCCATGTTGAGCTGCCAGCGCTTGGGATCGGCGGACTGGGCGAAAGCGCAGGCTGACAGCGCCCACAGTGCGAGGCCGGTGCCCCATTGCTTGATACGAGCGGCTTGCATCAGTTCGAACCCCGATTGCCTGGCTGCGCCGGGCGAGTTGGCTGTCGGTAACGCCCCGCTTCCGGACTCCGGCAACTGCCGGTGGAGCTGTCCGCAACACGCTAGGGGCGGTCGCAAAGCGCCCCGATGGTAGCGGCGCCGGCAACCGGCCGGCAAGCGCAGCGCAACAATGCGTTCCGCCGTCCCGCGCGCGCGCATGCCCAAAAGCACATCCCCATCAACCCGTCAGGGCATAGAATCGGGCCCCCTCCCCTACTGTGCCTGCCGTGTCCGCGAGCCTTCTCCCCGTGTCCCCCCTGCCCTCGGTCCCCTCCCGGGCCGGGATCACCGCTGCATGGAACCGCGATGAAACCGCGCACCTGCGCGAACTGCTGGAAAAGGCGCGGATGCCGGACGCGGACCGCGAGGCCGTCCAGGTCGCGGCCACCGACCTGGTGCGCCGGGTGCGCGCGCGCGCGCTCGACCAGGGTGCCATCGATGCCTTCATGCAGCAGTACGACCTGGCCAGCGAGGAAGGCGTGCTGCTGATGTGCGTGGCCGAGGCGCTGCTGCGCATCCCCGATCCGGATACCACCGACCGCCTGATCCGCGACAAGCTGGGCGAAGCCGACTGGCGCCGGCACATGGGCAAGTCCGAGTCGATCCTGGTCAACGCCTCAACCTGGGGCCTCATGCTCACCGGCGAGCTGGTGGACCTTGCCGACGCGACCAAGCGCGACGTGCACGGCGCCTTCAAGCGCCTGATCGGCCGCGTCGGCGAGCCGGTGATCCGGCTGGCGGTGCGCCAGGCAATGCGGATCATGGGCCACCAATTCGTGATGGGGCGCACGATCGGCGACGCGCTGGCGCGCAGCCGCAAGGGCGGCAACGCGAAGTTCCGCTACTCGTTCGACATGCTCGGCGAAGCGGCGATGACCGCGCCCGACGCCGCGCGCTACCTGGACGCCTACCGCCAGGCGATCGCCGCGATCGGCGCCGGCGGCCCGTTCAAGGACGAGATCTCGGCGCCGTCGATCTCGGTCAAGCTCTCGGCCCTGCACCCGCGCTATGAATACGCCAAGCGCGAGCGCCTGCTCGAGGAGCTCGCACCCCGGCTGCTGGAGCTGGCGCAGCTGGCGAAGCAGCGCGGCATCGGCCTGACCGTGGACGCGGAAGAAGCCGACCGCCTGGAGCTGTCGCTGGACGTGTTCGCCAAGGCCTGGCTGGATCCGTCGCTGGAAGGCTGGAACGGCTTCGGCATCGTGGTCCAGGCCTACCAGAAGCGCGCGCCGATGGTCATCGACTGGACGGTGGAGCTGGCCCGCATGCACGGGCGCCGGATCCCGGTGCGGCTGGTCAAGGGCGCGTACTGGGACACCGAGATCAAGCGCTCGCAGGTGGATGGCCACCGCGGCTACCCGGTGTTCACCCGCAAGCCCAACACCGACGTGAGCTATCTGGCCTGCGCGCGGCAGCTGCTGGAGGCCGCGGACGCGGTGTACCCGATGTTCGCCACCCACAACGCGCACACCATCGCCGCGGTGCACCGCATGGCGAAGCTGTGGCTGCGCCCGGACGCGCCACGCTCGGATGGCCACGCCTGGGAGTTCCAGAAGCTGCACGGCATGGGCGACGACCTCTACGCCGAGGTGATGCCCGAGAACCGGCTCAACGTGCCCTGCCGCGTGTACGCGCCGGTGGGCCAGCACGAGGACCTGCTGCCCTACCTGGTGCGGCGCCTGCTTGAGAACGGCGCCAACTCCAGCTTCGTCAACCGCATCAGCGACGAGGACGTCTCGATCGAGGAGCTGGTGCGCGACCCGATCGAGACCGTCGAGGGCTACCAGAGCATTCCCCACCCCCGGATTCCGCTGCCGGTCGACCTGTACCGCAGCCAGGGCGTCAACAGGAGCAATTCAATGGGCATCAACCTCAACCACGACGAGGAACTGCGCAAGCTGGCCGACGCGATGGCCGCCACCCCGATGGGCTGGTCGGCGCGGCCGCTGGTTCCCGGCGCGGATCCGTCGGGCGAGGCGATCAAGGTCACCAGCCCGGCCGACCGCCGCGTGGAGGTGGGCCGCTGGATCCCCGCCGACGAGGCGACCGTGGAGCGGGCGCTGGCCAACGCCGTGGCCGCGCATCCGGGCTGGGATGCCATCCCGGCCGCGTCGCGGGCGGCGATCCTCGAGCATGCCGCCGACCAGCTGGAGGCGCAGATCGGCAAGTACATCGCCATGTGCACCCGCGAGGCCGGCAAGACCATCCCGGACGGGGTGGCCGAGGTGCGCGAGGCGGTTGATTTCCTGCGCTATTACGCCGGCCAGGCGCGGACCCTGTTCTCGCCGGCGGCGCTGCCCGGCCCGACTGGCGAATCCAATTCGCTGCACCTGGGCGGGCGGGGGGTGTTCGTGTGCATCAGCCCGTGGAACTTCCCGCTGGCGATCTTCATCGGCCAGGTGGCGGCGGCGCTGGCCGCCGGCAACGCGGTGATCGCCAAGCCGGCCGAGCAGACGACCCTGGTGGGCTTCGAGGCGGTGAAGCTGCTGCACGAGGCCGGCGTGCCGGAGGACGTGCTGCAGTTCGTGCCCGGCGACGGCGCCACCGTGGGCGCGGCGCTGACGAAGGACCCGCGCGTGGACGGCGTGGCCTTTACCGGCTCCACCTTCACCGCGCGCGCCATCAACCGCGCCCTGGCCGCGCGCGACGCGGCGATCGGCATCCTGGTGGCCGAGACCGGCGGCCAGAACGCGCTCATCGCCGACTCCTCGGCCCTGCCCGAGCAGCTGGTGCGCGACGTGCTGGCCTCGGCCTTCACCTCGGCCGGCCAGCGCTGCTCGGCCGCGCGCATCCTGTTCGTGCAGGAAGACATCGCCGACAAGGTGATCACCATGCTCGCCGGCGCCATGGCCGAGCTGCAGGTGGGCGATCCGGGCCTGCTCTCCACTGACGTGGGCCCGGTGATCGACGACGAGGCGCTGAAGATGCTCGACGAGCACGCCGCGCGCATGGACAAGGAGGCGAAGCTGATCGCCCAGGCGCCGGCCCGGGACGGGCTGGAGCATGGCAGCTATTTCCTGCCCAAGGCCTGGGAGCTGAAGTCGCTCGACCAGCTCGACCACGAGAAGTTCGGCCCGGCGCTGCACGTGATCCGCTGGAAGTCGAGCCAGCTCGACCAGGTGATCGACGCCATCACCGCCACCGGCTACGGCCTGACCCTGGGCATCCACTCGCGCATCGATGAGACGGTGGACCACATCGTGGCGCGGGCGCGGGTGGGCAACGTCTACGTCAACCGCAACCAGATCGGTGCCGTGGTGGGCGTGCAACCGTTCGGCGGCCGCGGGCTGTCGGGCACCGGCCCCAAGGCGGGCGGCCCGCACTATCTGCCGCGCTTCGCCACCGAGAAGACCGTCACCATCGACACCACCGCGGTGGGCGGCAACGCCACCCTGCTGACGATGGACAACTGACGGAACACCGCATCCCCGTAGGAGCACGAAAAAGGCCCCGCCGGAGCGGGGCCTTTTTTGCTGCACCATCGGGCTGCCGTCGGGGGCATGGCCCCCGACGCCCGCACGGCTCAGAACCGGTACTGGGCCGAGACGCCGAACAGGTTGGCGCCACCGTCGTAGGCACCGGTCAGGCGCGCGCCGCCGCCGACGATGTCCAGCTCCGGGTCATCGGCGATGTGGATGCGGGTGTACGCGCCGGTGACTTCCCAGTTGTCGGTCGCCTGCCAGGTGGCACCGATCGCGAACCAGGTGCGGTCTTCGTCCGGCATCCGCGGGGTGCGGTGCTGGAAGGCGACCGGCGACTCGTCGCGGCCGATGCCGCCGCGCAGGGTCCAGCGGTCGTTGAGCGTGTACTCGGCGCCGATGCTGTAGAACCAGCTGTCGTGCCAGTTGTAGTCCTCGACCGAGTCCGGCTGCAGCGGGTTCTCGAACTGGATGCGGATCTCCTTCATCGAGCTCCACTTGGTCAGCCGCGCATCACCCATCAGGGCCAGGCGGTCGGTGGCCTGCCAGGTGGCGCTGAAGGTGTGCGTGGCCGGCAGCACCAGGTCCGCACCGCCGCCGGTGTTGATGAACTGGCCGGTGCCGGCCAGGATCGGCGCGACTTCCGACGGCACCGTGAACTCGGCGTCGCCGTCGACCTCGTGCTTGACCTCCGAACGGTGCACGTAGCCCAGCGACAGGCTGTCGATCGGGCGCATGTTCAGGCCGATCGTCCAGCCGATGCTGGTGTCGGTGCCGCTGACCTCGGCAAAGCCGTCGTTCTTCTGCGGTCCGTACGGGCCGGTCACCGGATCAGGCTGGAAGCACAGCGGCTGGGTGGCCGGGTTGGCGCACAGCGAGCTGCCGAAGTCGATCGCGTTGGACAGGGTGACGTCAGAATGCTGGACCATCACGCCGAAGCCGGCCGAGACCCGCTCGTGCAGGTCCACCGAGGCAGCCAGCGTCAGGTCGATCACGCGCACGTCGGACTCAACCGCGTGGTAGCGCCCCATCCAGTCCGGGTCGTACTTGGTGGCCAGGCCGAACGGCACGCTCACCATGGCGCCCACGGTCAGCCCCTCGAAGCCGCCGGTCAGCGGCATGATGAAGGACATCGCCGGCAGCGGGGTCAGGTCGCCGGCGTTGCCGCCGTCACCACCCCGGAGCGGCTGCTGGAGCGGGCTGCCGGCGGCGGCCATGCCGCTGCCCTCGAACTCGAACTTCAGGTCGATGGCGGTGACGTCGAACTGGAACGTCCGCTTATCGAAGCTGGACATCAACGCCGGGTTGTTGGCCACCACCGAGGCGTCGCCCAGGGCCGAGGCGGAGCCGGCCATGGCCCGGCCCTGTGCCTTGACGCTGTTCTCGCGCAGCTCGAACGCCGAGCCGTGGGCCGCGCCGGCTGCGGCGATGGAGGCGATGGCCAGGGCCAGTGCCGACACCATGATGTGTTTGCGGGGTTGGGTGTTCATTCTCTCTCCGTGGGTCCTGCGTTGGTTCTTGTGTGTTCGCAGCGCGCGGCACTATACCGTACCCGTGCGTGTGGTCACGCGAATTGCGACACGGATTGCGCACCCGATCCAGCTGAACGGGTATCGTGGCCGTTCCGCGCCGCCGCGTACCGCCTGCATGTTCGTTTCCATCCCGACCCACGCGCGCCCGACCCTGCGCTGGGCCACCCCGGCCCTGTTCGCGGTGCTGTGGCTGGCCTACCTGTGGGCCAGCCTGTACCCGGACAGCGTGCGCCACGACCTGCTGCTGGAATGGGGCACGCTCAGCGGCGGCCTGGCCCCCGGCAGCCTGCTGCACTGGTCCCAGGCGGAGAACTGGCTGCGCCTGCTCACGGCGCTGTTCCTGCACGCCGACTGGGCGCACCTGCTGGGCAACCTGGTGTTCCTGCTCATCTTCGGGCTGCCGGCGGAGCGGGTGATGGGGCCGTGGCGGTTCCTGGCGCTGTTCCTGGTGGGCGGGGCGTTCGCGAACTTCGCCGCCGCGCTGGCCATCGGCACCCCCGACCGGCTGATCATCGGCGCCAGCGGCGCGGTGTCGGCGATCATCGGGGCCTACCTGGCGCTGTTCCCCCGGGCCCGGCTGGGTGTGGTGCTGCCGCTTGGGCTGTTCCTGGAATTCGTGCGCGCGCCGGCCTCGCTGCTGATCGGGATCTGGGCCCTGCTGCAGGTGGTGTTCGCCTACGTGGGCCCGGCCTTCGGCGCGGTGGCCTGGGCGGCGCACGTGGCGGGCTTCGCCTTCGGCGGCCTGTTCGCACTGGCCTCCAGGCGCGCCATCGCCCGGCGCCTCCGCAGGCTGCAGGGGTATTGAGCCCAGCCCTATAATGCGGGCCATGTCCAAGACGCTCTACAAGGTCACCTTCCTCAGCCTGGGCAAGGTCTACGAGCTCTACGCCCGCAGGGTGTCCAGCGGCAGCCTCTGGGGTTTCACCGAGGTTGGCGAACTGGTGTTCGACGTGCACGATGGCGTGGTGGTGGACCCCACCGAGGAACGCCTTCGCGACGAGTTCGGCAACACGAAGGTCCTGCACCTGCCGATGCAAAGCGTGCTGCGCATCGAGGAAGTGGAGAAGAAGGGGCAGTCGGCGATCCGCGATGCCGGCACCGGGGAGAAAGTGGTCACCCCGTTCCCCATGCCCGCCAAGCCACGCTGATACCCGTCCGCACAAGGGGGATCGAGATGCCAAAGCGCTCCACGCCCTGCCCCTCCCGCCGCTGGCGCGGCGCGCTCGCGGCGATGGCCGTGCTGGCCCTGGCCGGCTGCGATCCCGCCCCCACCCCGGACACCGACCCACACCTGCAGCCCGTGCCTGATGTCGCCCGCGGGGACAACGCGTTCCAGGTGCAGGTGACGCTTTCGGAGGCGGCCGCGGCGGCGCTGGGCGGCAACGGCGAGCGCGTGGTGGTGAAAGCCGAGTATTTCGGCTATCCGAGCGTGTCGGCGCAGGAGCGGCAGCTGCCCGGAGCCAGCGGACCCAGGGTGCAGCTGGCCACCCGCGAGGTTGCGCTGGAGGGCTCCGGCGTGGCCCGGTTCGAGGATCTCGCGCTGGATCCGGACGCCCTGCAGATGGTGGAGCAGGGCCGGCCGCACGTGCGCCTGGGCGCCGCGGCGCGGACGGAGGGCGATGACGCGGCCGATGGCCTGCTGGATTGCGGCACCTACCAGGACACGCTGGCGGCGGCGACCCGGTCGGTAATCGAGATCGAGTGCAGGCTGGTCACTGAGTAGGGACGGCGCGCGGGCCGTGGCCCTGTGGCGTGATTGAGGTCGCGCGGCTTCGCGCGCTTGGCGGGGAGGGGGCCGTCAGGGCTCGGGCTCGGGTTCCGGGGTGTCGATATCGGTATCGATGCCGGTTTCCGGCTCCGGCTCCGGTTCCGGCTCCGGTTCCTGTTCGGCGGGGGCGGGCTGTGGGCGCGGTGGTGCGCCGGGCTGCATGTATTTGAGTTCCGCCAGCGCGGCGTCGATCGGGCCATCGCCCGGCAGCACGTCGCCCGCACCGGCGCCCGGCAGGTCTTCCTCGTCGCCTTGCAGATGGCCGGGCAGCGCCGCCTCCGAGCGGTCGATGACCAGGGTCGGCCCCTTCGACTCGGGCTCAAGCACCACGTCCGGGTCGATGCCGCGGGCCTGGATCGAGCGCCCGCTGGGCGTGTAATAGCGCGCGGTGGTGATCTTGACCGAATCGCCGTTGTCCAGCGGCAGCACGGTTTGCACCGAACCCTTGCCGAAGGTGCGGCTGCCGATGATGCGGGCGCGCCCATGGTCGCCCAGCGCCCCGGCCAGCACTTCCGAGGCGCTGGCCGAGCCGGCGTCCACGATCACCACCACCGGGGCGCCGTCGAGCAGGTCGCCGGCGGTGGCGGAGAATTCGGTTTCGCTGATCGGGTGGCGGCCACGGGTGCTGACGATGCGGCCCTCGTCCAGCAACTCGTCGGCGATCTGCACCGCCGGCGTCAGCAGCCCGCCGGGGTTGCTGCGCAGGTCCAGCACCAGCCCGCGCAGCGGACCCTGCTCCCTGAGCCCGGCGACCTGTTGCTGGAAGTCGTTTGCGGTCTCGACCTGGAACGCGCTGATGCGCACATAGCCGTAGCCCGGCTCGAGCATGCGGCTGCGCACGCTGGCGATGCGGATCTGCTCGCGCTCAACGGTCACTTCCAGCGGCGCCGGCTCGCCCTCGCGGGTGATGGTCATGGTGACGGCGGTGCCTTCGGGGCCGCGCAGCGGACCCATGCCCTCGTGGCTGGCCGGGGTCAGCGGCTGCCCGTCGACGGCGATGATCACGTCGCCCGAGCGCAGGCCGGCGCGGGCAGCGGGCGTGTCGTCGATCGGCGCCACCACCCGCATCGAGCCGTCTGGCAGCCGCACCACTTCCACCCCGATGCCGCCGTACTCGCCGCTGGTGCTCTCGTCGAAGGCGCGCGCGTCCTCCCCGGCGAGGTAGGCGCTGTGCGGGTCCAGGTCCAGCAGCAGCCCGCGGATCGCCGACTGCATCAGCTCCGCGTCCTCCACCGGGTCCACGTAGGCCTCCTTGACCGCGTTGTAGACGGCGACGAAGCGGTGGATCTCGCGCAGCGGCACCCGGCTGTCGGTGCCCTCGTTTCCGTCCGCTTCAGCCGTGGTCCCGTCGGATCCTTCGGCGGGACCTGCATCTGCGTCGGCCGGCTCCGCCTGCCCCGCCTCCTCCGGCTCCGGCTGCCCGTCTTCCGCCGGGGCCTCCTGTGCGATCTCCGGATCGGGCTGGAGCCCCGGTTCCACCGGCGGCTCGGCCGCATGCAGCGGTGCCAGCAGCAGGCAGGCAATGGCAAGGGGCAGCAGACGACGCATGGAACGGCTCCGGAGGGACGGGTTGCGCGGCCGCAGGGCGGTCGCGGACGGGCCTGATTATGCACGTGGCGCCGCGGGCGCCGCAGCGCGGCATCAGCGCCGCTGCAGCCAGCCGGAGGGATCGATGGGCTCCCCGTTGCGACGCAGCTCGAAGTACAGCGACGGCTGTCCCTGGCCTCCAGAGTTGCCCACGCTCGCCACCGCGTCACCGCGGGAAACCCGGTCGCCAACCTCGCGCAGCAGGGCATCGTTGTGCGCGTACAGGCTCATGTGGCCGTTGCCGTGGTCGATGATCACGATCAGGCCGTAGCCGGTCATCCACTCGCTGAACACCACCGTGCCGTCGGCGACCGCCGTGACCGGGGTCCCCGCGGGCGCACCGATGAGAACGCCCGAGCTCTTGCGCCCGTCCGGCATGGTGGCGCCGAAACCGGCCAGCAGGCTGCCGGCCACCGGCCAGCTGAGCCCGCCGACCTGGATCGCGGCGCCGCGGGCAACCTGGGCCGGGGCCCGCCGCGGCGCCTGGATGCGTCCGCCGCCTGCATCGCGGGCCTGGCGCTCGGCGCGGGCCCGCTCCTCGGCTTCGCGGGCAGCGGCGCGGGCGGCCGCGGCGCGCAGCTGCTCGATGAGCTTCTCCAAGGCACCGGCGTCCCGGCCCAGGCGCTTTTCCCGCTCCTGGCGGTCGGCGTACTGCTCCTCGAGCTGCGCCAGCTGGCCGGCGCGCTCGCCGCGATCGCGCTCCAGGGCGGCGAGCTGGGCGGCCTGGCGCTCGCGCTCGGCCTCCAGGGCCGCGGTGCGTTCGGCGATCTCGGCTTCCACCGCGTCCAGCTCCTCCAGCTCCTGCGCAAGCGCCTGGATGCGCCCGGCGCGCTGCGCCTGCAGATAGCGGTGATAGGCCAGCATGCGGTTGGCATCACCGACCCGGTCCTGGGCCAACAGCAGCTTGAGCGCGGCGTGGTCGCCAATGGCGTAGGCGGCGCGCAGCAGCGCGGCAAGCTCCTCGCGCTGCCCGCCCAGGCGCTGGTCGAGCTCGGTCCGGCGTGCGCCCAGTTCCGCCAGCGCCAGCTCCTCGGCCTGGATGCGGGCGGTGGTCTGGTGGAGGGCGCGGGTGGAGGCGGCCACCTGCTCGTCGGCCTCGCGCAGGGAGCGCGCGGCCCGGCCGCGCCGGCCTTCAAGGCGGCGCCGCTCGGCGGCCACTTCCTCCAGTTCCTGCTTGACCCGCTGCAGGCGCTGCTCCGCCTGGCGCGGATCCTCCTGGGCGGGCGCGGGCAGGGCGGCGAGCGCCAGCGCGGCGGCCAGCAGCAGCAGCGCGTGGCGCGGGCCCGCCATCGGCATCAGGCCGGCTGCAGCAGGCTGCGGCCGGTCATCTCCTCCGGCACCGGGATCCCCGCCATGTCGAGCAGGGTCGGCGCCAGGTCCCGCAGCGAACCGCCTTCGCGCAGGCTGGCCTGGCGCGAACCCACGTAGATCAGCCCCACCGGGCCCACGGTGTGCGCGGTATGCGGCTGGCCGGTGTCAGGATCGCGCATCATCTCCACGTTGCCGTGATCGGCGGTGACCAGCAGCTCGCCGCCGCGGGCCAGCGTGGCCTCCACCACCCGGCCGACCGCGGCATCCACCGCCTCCACCGCCTTGATCGCGGCCTGCAGGTCGCCCGAGTGGCCCACCATGTCCGGGTTGGCGTAGTTGCAGATGATCGCGTCGAAGCGGCCGGACCCGATGGCCTCCACCAGCCGGTCGGTGACCTCCGGGCAGCTCATCTCCGGCTGCAGGTCGTAGGTGGCGACCTTCGGGCTGGGCACCAGGATCCGCTCCTCGCCCTCGAACGGCTCCTCGCGCCCGCCGTTGAGGAAGAAGGTGACGTGCGCGTACTTCTCGGTCTCGGCGATGCGCAGCTGGCGCATGCCGTGCGTGGCGAGCACCTCGCCCAGGGTATTGCGCAGGTCGTCGGGCTCGAACGCCACCGGCACCTTGAACGCGGCGTCGTAGCGGGTCAGGCACACGAAGCTGCCCAGCCGCGGCTGGCGCCGCGGGAAGCCTTCGAAATCGTCGTCGACGAACGCGGCGGTGAGCTGGCGCGCGCGGTCGGCGCGGAAGTTCATGAACACCACCGAGGTGCCGTCGCTCATCGGCTGCGCGCCCTCGATCACCGTGGGCAGCACGAATTCATCATCCTCGCCGCGCGCATAGGCAGCCTCGAGCGCGGCCAGCGGATCGGCGGCGCGCTCACCCTTGGCATTGACGATCGCATCCCAGGCCAGGGTGACACGCTCCCAGCGCCGGTCGCGGTCCATGGCGTAGTAGCGGCCGCTGACGCTGGCCACGCGGGCATTGCCCAGCTCGGCGCATTTGGCCACCAGCGACTCCAGGCTCGCGCGCGCCGAGCGCGGCGGCATGTCGCGCCCGTCCAGGAACGCGTGCACCGCCACGCGCGGCACCCCGCGCCGGTGCGCCAGCTCAAGCATGGCGAAGATGTGGCGCTCGTGGCTGTGGACGCCGCCGGGCGAGAGCAGGCCCATGATGTGCAGCACCCGGTCGTTGGCAATCGCCTCCTCGCAGGCGGCCACCAGCTCCGGGTTCTCGAAGAAAGCGCCGCTTTCGATCGCGGCGTCGATCCGGGTCAGCTCCTGGTACACCACCCGGCCGGCGCCGATGTTCATGTGGCCCACTTCCGAATTGCCCATCTGCCCGTCGGGCAGGCCCACGTAGCCGCCCTCGGTATGGACCAGGGTGGTCGGGCGCGTGTCCCACAGGCGCCGCCAGTTGGGCACGTCGGCCTGGGCGATGGCGTTGTCGCGGGGATCCTCGCGGTGGCCCCATCCGTCCAGGATCAGCAGGACCACGGGTCTGGGGCGGTTTGCAGCGTCTGGCACGTCGTTGGGCCCTGTGAACAATGGCATGTGCGATTGTAGCTGCGCGGGTGCATGCTTGAGGCGTGACCAGCCAGCAAAGGACCCATGCCATGCTTCGTCGCGCTTTCCCCTTCCCCCTTTTCCTCTGCCTCGCGCTCGCCGCCACGCCGGCCCTGGCCGCCGAGGACATCAGCCGCGTCAACGGCGGCATCGAGGTTGATGCCGGCAGCCAGGTCGGCGACCTGAGCACGGTGAACGGCGGCATCCGCATCGGCGACGGCGCCGTGTTCAGCGACGCCACCACCGTCAACGGCGGCATCCGCGCCGGCAGCCGCATCCAGGGTGGCGAGCTGACCACCGTCAACGGTGCGATCCGGCTGGGCGAGCAGGCCCAGGTGGAATCGCTCACCACCGTCAATGGCGGGATCGAGGCCGCGCCCGGCCTGCGCGCCAGCGACGACGTGGATTCGGTGAGCGGCGGCATCTACATCGATCGCGGCGGCCGCGTGGACGGCGACGTCAGCACGGTCAGCGGCGGCATCGGCCTGGTGGGCACGGAAGTGACCGGCAGCGTGCACACCGTCTCCGGCGACATCACCGTGGGCATCGGCTCGCACGTGCGCGGCGACGTCCGGGTGCGCAAGCCGTCGGGAGGCAGCTGGATCCGGTTCGGCACCAGCCGTCCGCCGCGGATCGTGATCGGGCCCGACGCGGTGGTGGACGGCGCGCTGGAGTTCGAGCGCGAGGTCAAGCTCTACGTGCACGAATCCGCAACCACCGGCCCGATCTCCGGAGCCACCGCGGTCCCGTTCTCCACCCCCCGCGCCCCGCGCGACTGATGCCTGCCGCGGCCCCCGCGCATCGCGCGGCGGGGCCCGGCGGGTGGCAGGCCGGTGATCGGGGCTAGAATCGGCGGTTTCGTCCCTTCGGAGAAATTCCGCATGCAACGACTCCTCCTGCCGGCCGCCCTGGCTTCCGCCCTGGCGCTGGCCGCCTGCGGCGGCGACCGCCCCGCAGCCGACACCGACTCCGCTCCCGCCACCTCGGGTGCCGCGACGGCGTCGGACCACCAGTTCTCCCCGGAGATCAGCGAGGCGGACTTCCGCGAGATGGTGCGCACGCTGGCCTCGGATGAATTCGAAGGCCGCGCGCCGGGCTCGCCGGGCGGCGAGAAGACGGTTGAATACATCAGCGCCCAGTTCGAGCGCATCGGCCTGCAGCCGGCCGGCGAGAACGGCGGCTGGTACCAGACCGTGCCGATGGTGCAGACCACTGCGTCCGATTCCACCGTGCTCAGGCTCTCGGGCCCCAATGGCGAGCGCGAGCTGGCGTTTGGCACCGACATGATGCTCGGCACCCGCACCGGCCAGGAGAAGGTCAGCGTCCAGGACAGCGAGCTGGTGTTCGTCGGCTACGGCGTCGACGCGCCCGAGCGTGACTGGAACGACTACGAGGGCCTGGACGTCAAGGGCAAGACCGTGGTGATGCTGGTCAACGACCCGGGCTTCCATGTCGATGACGAGGAGCTGTTCGACGGCCACCGCATGACCTACTACGGCCGCTGGACCTACAAGTTCGAAGAGGCCGCGCGCAAGGGCGCGGACGCGGCGATCATCATCCACGACACCCCGGGCGCGTCCTACGGCTGGGACGTGGTGCGCACCTCCTGGTCGGGCGCCCAGTTCGACCTGCGCGCCGAGGACGACCCGGCGCCGCGCCTGCCGGCGCAGGGCTGGATCACCAACGACGTGGCGCGCGAGCTGTTCGCCGACGCCGGCCTGGACCTGGACGAGCAGATCCGCGCCGCCAGCAGCGCCGACTTCAAGCCCGTGCCGCTCAATGCCACGGTCTCCTTCGACCTCGAGAGCGAAGTGGTGGAAGGCTCCTCGCGCAACGTGATCGGCGTGCTGCCGGGTACCGGGCGGCCGGAGGAAGTGGTGGTCTACATGGGCCACTGGGACCACCTGGGCATCCATGAGGACGGCGAGATCTACAACGGCGCCATCGACAACGCCACCGGCATCGCCGGCATCATCGAGATCGCCGAGCGCTTCGCCACGACCGAGCCGGCGCCCGAGCGTTCGGTCGCGTTCCTGGCGGTGACCCTGGAGGAATCGGGCCTGCTCGGCTCGCAGTACTACGTGGCCCACCCGGCGTTCCCGCTGGAGAACACGGTGGGCGTGGTGAACCTGGACGCGATGAGCGTGGCCGGGCCCTCGCGCGACTTCGTGGTGACCGGGCTGGGCAACTCGGAACTTGAGGACATCCTCAAGCCCATCGCCGAGGCCCAGGGACGCACCCTGGTGGAGGAAGGCAACCCTGCCGGCGGCTTCTACTTCCGCTCCGACCACTTCAACTTCGCCAAGGCCGGCGTGCCGGCGCTGTACGCCAAGGGCGGCAACGACCTGGTCGAGGGCGGCACCGAGGCCGGCCGGCTGGCCAGCGAGGACTACGCCACCCGCTACCACCAGCCCAGCGACGTGTACCGGGAAGAGTGGAACCTTGACGGCCTGATCCACGACCTGGAGGCGCTGTACGAAGTGGGCCGGGTGCTGGCCGACGACGTTGACCAGTGGCCGAACTGGTACGAGGGCAATCCCTTCAAGGCCGCGCGCGACGAGATGCTCCAGGCGCGCGAGTAACCGGCCTCAACAGGCAGTACGCGGACGGCGCCTTCGGGCGCCGTCTTCGTTTCAACCGGCGACCAGCCGCACCCGGGCGAAGTTGCGCTTGCCGACCTGCAGCACGCCCTCGAAGCCGGGCTGGAAGGTCAGGCCGGCGTCTTCCACCACCTCGCCGTTCACCCGCACGGCGCGCTCGCGCAGCTTGCGGTTGGCTTCCGAATTGCTCGGCGTGATCCCGGCCGCGGTCAGCAGCGGCGCGATGCGCAGGCCTTCGGCCGGCACCTGGACTTCCTTCAAAGGCAGCTGCGAGGTGTCGCCTTTGCCGGTCACCGCCGCATGCCAGCCGGCGATCGCCTTCTCCGCCGCGGCTGCGTCGTGGAAGCGCGTGGCCAGCTCGCGCGCCAGGCGCAGCTTCACCTCGCGCGGGTTGAGTGTGCCCGCCTCGACCTCGGCCTTCAGCCTGGCGGCCTCGTCGATGCCGATGTCGAAGCTCAGCAGCTCGATCCAGTCCCACATCAGGTCATCGCCGATCTTCATCGTGCGGTTGACGAACTCGATCGCCGGGTCGGTCACGCCGATGTAGTTGCCCAGCGACTTGGACATCTTGTTGACCCCGTCCAGGCCCACCAGCAGCGGCATGGTCAGCACCACCTGTGGCTTCTGCCCGTGCTGCTCCTGCAGCGCGCGGCCCATCAGCAGGTTGAACTTCTGGTCGGTACCGCCCAGCTCCACGTCCGATTCCAGCGCGACCGAATC
>JAAYXJ010000096.1 GCA_012515985.1 Gammaproteobacteria bacterium | reverse complement strand
CCGACAACATCGCCGAGCGCCTCTCTGTGCGCGACTTCATGGAGGAGCTGCGCGGCGCCGGCGTCCAGACCGGCGGACCCGCGGCGTTCCATGCGCGCGACCGGCAGGCGTTTGCAAAGGAACTGGACACCTGGCTGGCGCGGCGGCCGGGGTAGCCTGCCCGCCCCCGGGTCTCACTTGTGCCCCTTCTTCTCCGGATCCACCTCGTCGCGCTCCAGCGGATCTTCCGGCGCCGTGGCGCCACGCAGGTCGTCGGAGGAAACGCCAAACGCGCGGGCCCACCGGCTCATATCTTCGTGCCGGTCGGCCTCGATCTCTTCCTGTGCAGGGTCCGCGTTCTCGTTTCTTTTGTCGTTGGGCATCTGAGGCCTCCGCCATCCGGTTCGCGCCGGCCAAGCCGGCCGGCCACGCAGGCAATCGTGCCTGTTCCAGTGTCCAGCGGACGTGACACGAGCCAACAGGCGCAAGCGTTGGCAGGCGCCTTCCGCACGGCGCTGGCGGTGCGATATGCCAGGAGAACCTTGAGGTCCGACGCATCCGCCCGCGCTGCTCCAGATCGTGCATCATTCCCGCTTCGATCACGCACGGAGCGCCCCATGATCCTTCGCATCGCCACCGTCCTCGCCCTGTCCTCGCTGGCGCTTGCGCCAATCGCCGCCCAGGCAGAGCCTGAACGCGCAGAGAAGCCGGTGCACGATCCGGTCGGCTTTGGTGCCGGCCAGCCCATCCCCGCCACGCTCACCCTCAACTATTCGGAAGACGGGCGCGATGCGCGCATGACGCCGGTCCGCAACAACTACCGCCCCAAGGTGGTTTTCAACGGCAGCGAGGTGATCTGCATGATGCGGATGGAACGCGGCGCCGTGGTGGCGCCGGGCGAATCCGGCGAAGTGCGCCTGGAGTGCAAGGATCCTGTGGTCGTCGCACGCGCCGGAACCCGCCACCTGGTGGTCGAGAGCGGCAAGAAGGTCGGCTTCGTCGACATCCACCTGCCGCCGGTGCCTGCCGACTGAGTTCAGTTGCTTCCGGCCCCGGATCTCTGTTCTTCCGGCACTAGAGCATGCAACGGGACGCTCCCATCATGGTGGAAAAGACGACTCAATAACTCCTGACAAGATTCATCCGCGCTTTGCAGTCATCTGGCGCCTCAAATGACACACTCGCCACGAGCGCGCAATTACCGTCGACATAGACCCACCACAATTTGTCCTCGCTTGAGGCACTCGCGAGCCGCTCTTTTACATCTGTGGGTGAGAACCCAGCACGAGCTAACGAATTGATCACCTTGAAATAGTATTCATGGGAACCCGCCTCAACCGTCAACACGATCTCGTCGGTACGATCCTTCGTCAGCGAGCTTTTGCATGCGAGGCGCTCGATAGGCCCTTCTCGGCCATATTTTTCGACATCGCCTAGCGGATCACACGCGTTGTCGCGAAACCGAATCCATTTTCGTTGGACAGATCTCAGATCCCCACGATGGGAGTCCGAGATGGCGCCAAGAGCAAAACGATATGTTCGATTCAACTCAAAATCCGCTTCCAAGTAATCTTGCTCAGCGCATTGAAGAAGTTCAACCTGAGAAGCACTGTCGCAGTCCACCTCGTGCGTATGAACCCTTGCTCCGGCGGAAAGGAGAAGTGAAGCGGTGGTTAGAGTGACCCCAACCCCTACCAACAATTGCATTTTAATCCCTCCTCAAAGAGCACGGCCTCCCGCTCCCTTCTCGCGATAAGTCCGCCGAGATTTTTGCCCTGCCACACTCTCTTCATTGCCCGAATCATTGCCGGTACTTCATGTTCCTGGCCCTTGCTAAGAGCGTCCTGGATTTGCCCCATTTCCGCGCGTGATGCCGACCTCAATTTGGCAGATCCTCTGTTAAAAACAAGGGATAGCAGGGCGCCTTGACAGTGGGGGTGCAGCTCTATTACCTCTGGGTAAATTTTGACTGTATCCTCGGCGTATCGTTTTTTGACGTCGAAGGCCAGGTTAAGCGCGTCCTGTTCTGAAATTGCGATGTCCGACAAATCAATTAGCGCGTCCTGAGCATCTTGCCCTTTAAGCCCGGCTACCGCCACGAGTCTTTCAACTTCGTCGTCAGAGTAGTATGGCGCCAGTTCCGATCGAAGTTGACCGGCCGTCTGATGGCCCAAGTCGTATCCATATCCAAGAGTCACGCCGCTGGAGGTCGACCTTGCCGCTGGAACGTAGGGGGTCTCTCGATATTGCTCGTCGGCAAGCATCTCGCGGAAAGCACGCTCTGAGATCCTAAATATTCCCTCGCTGGTAGCTGTTTCGTAAATATCGACTGTGCACACTTCTGGGCATGTCGAGAGGAAGTTCGCAATAAATCCCACTGGGTGAAGATGGTGCACCACAGGCTCATGTGGAAACGAATGGTGGCCAGCGACTTCCGGCCAGATTCTAAGATTCTGGATCCGGCCCTTCTCTTGCTCCCAATCCTTACGGAGCACTTCATCGTCGATCAGGTCGTCGATACGGGTCCACCGATCAGCAGATCCCGACCATTCACTTGGATACCGTACGACTAGCCGCGAGATCGCTTGCGCGAGCGAGAGGTTACCCATCGCTTTGCGCAACTCCAGCGCGGTGATTTCCTGATCACCGTCTGCGTCAACGGCTCGCACAAGGGCGCGAAACAGCGCACTGTCCGCCACTTTGCGTACAGGTGCTTCAAACTCTTGCTGTTCTTGCGGCTGCGCTCGTCCTTCGACGTGCAACTGCCTGGCGAACAAGTCGCGCGGATCGATTTCGGCAGCTTCAAACAGCTCAAACCCCGGCCAGGCCCATGGGGAGCACAACTCGACGTTCGAGTGCCCGGATTCCCGAACCCAACCACGAAGCACAGTGCCGGATCGGGTTCCAGCATCAACCTGAAACCATCGGGGTCCGTCCGCTTCGCGCACGATGTGCCCGGCGTCACTGACCGGTAGGACGCGGGAATAGCCCACGGGTTCGCCATCTGCATTGGCCGGCTGAAGGGGGAACTGCGACCAAGCGCGTGCCGGGCCGGTAATGAGGGATTGGCCGTTGGCCTGTCCGCTGGCCACCCAGAGCTCCTCGCCTTCAGGAGTGAAGAGCTTCCGGCGTGGATGGGTGGAACGGTCGCGCAGCGCGTTGAACTGCTCGAGGGAGATCTCATTGCCGGCCGCGTCTACCGCGGCGAGGAAAATCCGGCCGTCGCCGTAGGTGCGGGTAGCAGTGGTGAACCCAGCGGGGCGCTCGTCAACAATGGCGATCGTGCCTCGCCTGCCCTTCACCCACTGGTCGTCGGTATCGCTGCCGATCTGATAGATCGCCTGTCCGTCCCTGAGTTCGATGTCGGGCGGTGAAGGCTGCACCAACTGGGCACCAGGCTTGATATGCAGGAGCGTCTTCTGACGGGCTTCCAGCTGCGCATCGCGAGCCCTGCCCTGTGCGACAAACGCGGGCAGGTCCTCGTGCGTGAACACATCCACTTGCGCCAGCGGACGCCCGCTGGCGCATTGTGCCAGCGCATCCATGTCCAAATAGCGCTGGTACTCACCGAGGTGCCCAACGATATCGCCGGCTTTGATGTCAATCGGCTCCGGAGGAATGTATACGCTGTCAGTGGCATGCGGCGACGCGATTGCATCAAGCCCCTCCCGGGACGTGTCGGTGCCCTTGTAGACATACATCCCCACCACTTCGGCCGGATACGTTGTGCCTTCGACCACTTCGGTGATGCGGAAGTAACTCCCCCGTGTCTGGTGGGGTTCCCCGAGCCTCAACTTCACTCCGCGCGGAGCAAAACCTGCGATCGCATGCGCTTCGTTGCGGATGTTCATGCCCGTCACGCCGGCCTCCGGGATGAATGGATTGCCGCTGTTGTCCAGCGCACGCTCGCCGACCAGATGGATGGATCCGTCCCAGAACCCTGGCCGTCTCAGACAAGGATCAGCCGCATAGGCCTCCGAGTTCCGCAGGTGCATGTACAGACTGTAGAAAACCAGGGACGGCTCCCCGGACGTGTTGCTCGGTGTCTCCGCTTCTTCGCCGGCAGCCTGCGGTGCGGGCGGCAGCTGGAGCCGGTGCCGGACCAGCACGAATCCCCGTGAGTACGTCGCCGCTGCGCAGCTTTCATAGTCGACTTTCGGATACTCCCGATCGATCCGATAGGCGATTACCTGCCCGTCGGCGATGCAACGGATGCCGCCGTCCTGGTCAAGGCTGGCTCCGGTCTGTGAGCCGAAGTGGATGCCCCCGTGCCACTGCCCGTTGTAGCCGATCGGGAAGAAGCCGTCCTCGGCCTGCGACAGTGCCTGGAAGTACTCCTGTGCACTTGCTTCCCCGGCCTGCCCGTTTGCCCCGCGCGATTTCGGAAACGGGAAGACCGTCCGGCTCAGCGGCGCCGGTACTTGCGTTGTATCTGCCATGACGCGTCCTTGCAGAAAATCATCCTGAGAAATCCAGCATCCGTTTTGGATTCAACTTCACCAGCCCATCGGGAAGAGACATGCGGAGATCCCCTCCCGATCCACCCCGAAACGGCCCCTGCGCCCCCTTCACCGTGAAGTTCCCCGGGCACTCGAAGGTGATGTTCCCGCCCTCCAGCGTCACCTTCGCCTCCCCCGCCTGAAGGACGATCTTTTCCTTCGCCAGCACCTCGATCCGCTCGTCCGTCGCGGTGACGGTGACTGACTGATCGGCCAGCACTTCCAGCTCGCCCGTATGTGCCTGCAGGCTGACCGGGCCGTTGGCGGCAATGGCGCGGAGCGGGCCGGCGTGTGCGTACAGGGCGGCGTGCTGGCCGCTGACGCTGGAGATGGTGTGGCCGGCGCTGAGCTGGGCGTCCTGCTGGACGGTCAGGTGCAGGCTGCCACCGGCGTAGGCGACGGCGCTCTTCCGGGTGGTGAATGCGATGGATTCGGGGGATTCGGCAATCAGCCTGGGATCGGCGAAGCGCTCCACCGGGTCCTCGCCGGGCTCGCGGCTGCCCGGGGTCGGCTTCATCGCGCTTTGGCCGTTGACGTTGCCGCTGTAGCGGCCCTGTTCTTCCGGGTCGATTGCCTCGCGCAGTGCCGCCAGCCGATCGTTGGCCTGGAAGCCGGGCACTTCCTGCTGTTCCAGCGTGTCATCCAGCACCCCGGCGGTCCGCTCCGCGCCCTTGAGCTGGCCGACGGCTTCGCCGATATCCATCTGGGTGGAAGTCGCACCAGGCCGTGCCGTGGTGGAAAGCAGCAGGCCCTGGCCGGCGTGGACGTTGCCCCAGCCTTCGGTGGCCAGTTCGGCACCCTCGCCGCGCAGGCCGCCGCGGCTGTTGCCCTGTCGCTCCACCAGGTACCCCAGCTCCAGGCGGCTGTCGGCCAAGCTGGTGTGCAGGCGCGTGCGCAGTTGGCCGGGCGTGTCGTCAATCAGCCACTGCTGGGTGCCGCTGCCGTCATGCGATTGCGTGTGCAGGCCGCTGAGCGTACCCGGGTGGTTTTCTGCAGCGTCGATCCCGCCACCAAACGGTGGTGCCACTTCGCCGTTGTAGAGCTGGCCGGTGATGCGCGGCTGGTCGATGTCGCCGTAGGCGAATTCCACCAGCACTTCGGCCCCAATGCGCGGCAGGAAGTGGCTGCCCCAGTTGGGGCCGGAAATCCACTCGGCCACCGGCACCCAGGTGCCGCTGGTGTGGTCGCCGGGAGCGTGGCCGGGGTGGCTGCTGGCGGTTTCCGCAAGACCACCGGGGTTGGGCGCGGGGCCCCGCTGCCAAGCGAACTGGATGCGCACCTGATGATCGCGATTGGGCGTCACCGCCGCATCCGGCAGCCCCACCACCCGCGCGGTCTGCGGACCGTGCGCGGTGGGCCGCGGACGCGGCAGCGGAGCAATCGGCACCCCGGCCGGAGCCGCCACGAAACGGTTGCGATAGCCGCCGCGCTCCAGGTCCGGCGCCGCCAGCAGCGCGGTGATGCCCGCACCCAGGTTGTTCGCAGCCACATGCACCACGTTGAGAGGGACGAACCCGGCCCCCTCATGCACCGCATGCTGCGCCAGCGTGTACGCAACGCCCGAAGCCAGGTCCCGCACGCTGCCGCTGCCGGCGTACAGATCCTGGGCCAGGCGCAGTGCGTCCAGGCGATGGCCGGCTTCATCCTGCGCGTGGGCGCCGTCTTCGAACCGGCCGTCGCCCGGCTGGGTGTACACCTCGAGCACAGGCAACGCGCCCGCGTCCGCTTCGGCGATCCCGGTGGTGCTGGCCAGCCGCTCACTGTGCCAACTGCCCACCTGGCTGCGGTTGGGCACAAGGCGCCGCTGGCGCGCGAAGGCGCTGATGGCGTCATCGCGCTCGGTGGCGTCGATGCGATGGAAACGTAGCGCGCGTCCTTCGGGAACCTCGGCCTGCTGGTCGAAAATCACCAGCGTGTGGCCGGCTTCAACGCCTTCCTCTCCGTCCGTCTGCACGTGCTCATACCGCCAAGCCAGGCCCGCGTCCGACAGCAGGCGGGTGGCAAACTCCCAGTCCGTCTCGCGGTACTGGGTGGTGATCGCGCGCACCGGCAGCTGCCGGGTCACGTCAAAGCGCCAGCTGGCCTGCGGATAGTCGGCAAACAGCTGCTCCAGCACGCCGTGCAGGCCCAGCTCCTGGAATATGAGGGCGTTGCGTCGATGGGTGAGCAGCGCCGTCCAGGGCTCGATCAGCAACCGGTAGCGTGCCAGCCCGCCGTCCCCGCCCAGCGGCGCCACTGCGGTGCACAGTCCGTGCCAGCGGCGCATCTCCCCCGCCGCGCGCGCCAGCTTCAGCGCCAGCGGCTTGCCGAGCAGTTCTTCAGGATCAAGGAACGCGCTGGTGGCCAGCACATCCACCTCGAAGCGGAACGGCGCGCACACAGCCTCGCTGCCTTCAAACCGCTCCACCACCAGCCCCTCGACGGGGGCGTCGAGCTGGATCAGTCGCGCATGCTGGGAGGGGGTGGACAGCGCCGCAAGCGCCTCGCGGGCCATCGAGCCAGCGTCCGGGTACGTCCTTTGTACAGCCATCGGTGCATCCTGCAATCCGGAATGACAGGCGGAAAGCGTGGGAGACGGGGCACGTCCTGTCAACTGCGGGCGGCGCCCGCATCGGCGGAATGCGCCGGCGACTGCTTGCGGGCTATCGGGCCCTGGAGAACAGCACGGCCGAAGCAAACCACGGCAGCGCGAAGCAACCGGTCAGCAAGAGCTCGTGCAGTTGATACCGGCCGCCAATGGCGGCCCCGGCCACGACGGCCAGCTGGGCCAGGCCGGCGGCGGCCATGGCGCGGGACATTCCCTGCGGGCGGAAACGGGCGGCGACGGCGCCGATTGCCGCCACGGCCAGCACGCCCGCAAACATCAGGTTGACCGGGTCCGTTTCGCTGCCCAGCATCCCCACGGCCAGGTTGACCCACACCGTGAGCAAACCGGTCAACGCGGCAAGGCCGAATCCCGCCCGCCAGGCGCGGCCGCCATTGAGGCGCGTGCCGAATTCGTACAGCCCGCACGCCGTCGCGAGCAGCAGCCCCATGACCACGAAATCCAGCGCAGTCCAGTGGACGCCGGGCGCGCCCAGCCACATCGCGATGGCCGGCGCGCTGAGCAGCCCGGCCGCGCCACACCAGAGCCATGGGCTGAGACGGTTCGACCAGGAGCGGTCGGGGGCGCGTGTGGCAGTCATGGGATCTCCAGCGGCGCCGGGCAGACCGGGTGGCGCCGCCGCCAGCTTACGGCCGCCACCGGCACCTGCGCCAGTGTCGCGCCGGCGCCGCCCCTGAGCGCCTCATACCCGCCGAACCGGCCCGTTTCACCCCGCCGGCCCGTCCATTTGGGTACGATGGCAGCACCCATTCACCAACTCTGGAACCCCCGCTCAATGGCTTTCAAGATCCAGCTCAACACCGACAACCACATCGACGGCACTGACTCCCTGGAAGAGCGGGTGAACGCGATGCTGGAACAGCACCTGGGCCGGTACTTTCCGCGCCTGACCCGCATCGAGGTATTCCTGTCGGACCTCAACTCGATCAAGAGCGGCCCGGACGATAAGCGCTGCGCCTTGGAAGCCCGGCTGAAGAATGACGACCCGGTGGCCGCCAGCCACGACGACGAGAACGTGGAGAAAGCGATCCGCGGCGCCTGCGACAAGCTCTCCACCATCCTTGACGCCCGCATCGAAAAGCAGCGCGGCTACTGATTGGCCGCTGATCCCGGGGAGGCATCAACATGCGATCACTGACGAAGGTGGGCCCGCTGGCGCTGCTGGCATTCGTGATGTCCAGCTGCACGGCCGGCAACGAGCCCGAAACGTCTGCTCCCACCGGGGATACACCGCCGACCGCGGCCGCGGCAACCGGCAGCGAAAGCGAAACACAGGCCGTCACCCTCACCGACGCCAACCTGCAGGCCTACGCCCGCGCGCTCCGAGCGCAGGCCGAAGTCATCCGGCGTCCGGGCCGCGGCACCCATTATGGCGTGACCATGAGCCGCCACGGCCTCAACGGCGAGGCCGGCGAGGTGCTGGAAGCCGCCGGCATGACCATCGACGAGTACAGGCAGGTCCACGACTTGGTCGATCCGGTGTTCACCACGCTCAACTTCCAGGGCGAGATCGGCCCGCCCCGCTCAATCAACCTTGAGATGGCACCGGAGTGGAAGGAGAAGCTTGAGGGCGATCCGTTCGCTACCCTCACGCCGGAATCCGCCGCCGCCCTGCGCAAGAACCTCGATGACGTGGCCGAGGCCTGGGGCGAAGTGGTGGGCCTGACGGCGCAGCACGGGCAATAGCCCCGTATGCAAAGCGGCCGCCGGCTCCAACAGCCGGCGCCCGCATCGAAGCGCCTTCGAGGCTCGCGCGGAGAACATCACCGCACCAGCCCGTGCAATCGGCAATCAGCGATCGCCGTCCGGATCAACAACCAGGGCCCTGGTGCGGACTTCGGTCACGCCTTCGATATCACGCGCGATCTGGGTGGCGCGCTCGATCTGCACCTGCTCGTCAACGTCGCCCGACAGCGTCACCACGCCATTGACGGTCTCAACCTCGATCTCCAGGCCGGACACGTCCGAATCGGCCAGCAGCGAGGATTTGACCTTGGTGGTGATCCAGGTGTCATCGATCGGCTGGTCGGAATCGCCCAGGCGGTCAACCGTGGCGTCCGGAACGGCTTCGCCATAGGTCACGTCGCGATCAGCGGGCGCCGCCGTTTCGGAGCCGACCGGCGACGACCATCCGGTCCGCGACGCGGACCCGCATCCGGACGATCCGCCGCGGCACTGACGCGCTGACGACTCCTGGAGGCCCGCCCCGCGCGACTCAGTGCACGTCCTGCGCAACCTCGATCGAGCGCTGGATAAACCCGATGATCGCTTCCCGCTCCCCCTCCGGGGGCGGGAAGTGCCCCTGCAGCACATCGCCAAGCCACTCCCCGCGCTCCGCCGCATCCGGATGCGCCCGCGCCCAGCCGTCGAAGTCCGCCGGCTCATGACAGCGCCCGCAGCGCTGCTCGAAATGAACCGCGCCGTCCCCCGCCGCGACAGCTCCACCGTCAACCGGCTCGCTCCCGCCGGCGACAACCGCCTCCACGTCCGCAGGCCGCTGGCCGACCGCGGCGAACACGATCGCCCCCACCACGAACACCGCCGCAACCCCCAACGTTGCCCGGACGAGCCTGTGCTGGCGCATGCCTGCCCTCCTCTCAGTGATAGGCGAACCGTTCCGAAACCATGTTGCCGTCGGCCACGCCCAGGTCCGACAGCGCCGCTTCCACCACATCCATCATCGGCAGCGGCCCGCACACGAAGTACAGCGCTTCCGGGTGCACCTGCCCGTCGCGCGCCTGCAGGCAGGCCCTGATCACCTCACGGTCCAGCACCCCGGTCGGCCCGGCCCAGCCGGGCGGTGGCTCCGACAGCACCAGGTGCAGGCGCATGTCGAGTTCGCCGGCAATCGCTTGAAGCTCTTCGCGATAGAGGATCTGCCCTTCCAGCCGGTTGCCGTAGATCACATCCACCGGATGCGGCCAGCGCTGCGCCCGCAGCGATCGCAGCATGCCCACCACTGGCGCAAAGCCCACCCCGCCGCCGATCAGCACCAGCCGCGTTGCATCGCGGCCGGCCACGGTGAATGCGCCGTGCGGCCCGTCCAGCCACGCGCGCGTGCCCACCTCCACCTCGCCGATGCGGTTGGTGAAATCCCCACGCTGCTTGATGGTGAACTCCACCTGTGGCCGCTGCTCCGGCGCCGATGAGATCGAGAACGGATGCTCCACCAGGTTGAAGGGCGAATGGCCCAGGTTGAGCCAGGCGAACTGCCCGGCGTGGAAGTCGAAACCGTGCCCGTCGTCGGGCTCAACCGTCACCCGCCACATCCGTTCGGCCACCTTGTCATTGCCCGTCACCCGCCACGGCGCGCGCCGCTTGAGCAGCGGCTTCACCAGGTACACGTACGCCAGCGAGGCCAGCGCCACCGCGGTGAGCACCATCCAGAACCCCGCCAGCACCGGGTCCTGCGCATGGCTGCCCACCCCCAGCGTGTGGTGCAGGCCCAGCGCCGCGACCAGTGCCGCGCCCACGCCGTGGGTCAGACGCCAGCCCTCGTAGCGCAGCGGCAACCGGTCGCGCCAAGCGGCCATGAGCACCAGCAGCACCAGCACGGCCCAGGCCACCACCCCGGGCCGCAGCCCGGGCGAGGCGAACATGCCCGCAAGGCGCGGCAGCGCCGCGCCCGGTCCATCGGCCAGCGCCGGCACCGCATACAGCAGCGGATGCACCAGCAGGAAGGCCAGCGCCACCCACGCCGCCAGCTGGTGGAAGCGCATCGTCACGTCGATTCCGATGCGCCCCGAGACCCGCCGGAACCGGCCGGAGAGCAGGAACTGCGCCAGCAGCATCGCAAAGCCGATCATCGCCAGGCCCGATGACAGCGCCCGCCAGAATTCGCCGCCCGCCCCGCCGCGCAGCGCGGCAATGAGCAGCGGTGTCAGGCCGAGCAGTGCATAGAAGACCAGCAGGGCCGGCGCCGACGGTCCCGGCAGGTGACGGCTGCGGTTTCGGGGGGAGGGCATGCGCCAAGTGTGCCATTCCCTCCGTCACGCGGGCGGCTTATGGTTCCCCGATGAATTCCCCTGAACCGCTGCCCCCCACCCCCTGGGCCGCCACGGCCGACGACCTGGCCACTACCCTCGGCACCAATCCCGAAACCGGCCTGGACAGCGCCGAAGCCGCCCGGCGGCTGCGCATCCACGGCCCCAACGAGCTCGCCGCCAGGCCCCCGGTGCCGGCCTGGAAGCGATTCCTCGCCCAGTTCCGCGACCCGCTGGTCATCCTGCTGATCGTCGCCATCGTCATCTCGCTGGCAGCCTGGTGGGCCGAGGGCGCGGCTGGCTGGCCGGTGGATGCGCTGGTGATCGCGGTGATCGTGCTGCTCAACGCCGTGCTCGGCTTCGTGCAGGAGGCCAAGGCGTCCAGCGCCGTGGCCGCGCTGGCGAAGATGACCGGGGTCACTTCCTCGGTATTGCGCGGCGGCATCGTGCAGCGCATCCCCAGTCGCGAGCTCGTCCCGGGCGACGTGCTGCTGCTGGCCGAAGGCGACGCGGTCGGTGCCGACGCCCGCCTCATCGAAGCTGCCGCCCTGAGCGTGCAGGAAGCCCCGCTTACCGGCGAGAGCGCCCCCGTTGCCAAGGACACCGGCGCCCTGCCCGCCACCACCGCGCTGGCCGAGCGCAGCTGCATGGTGTTCAAGGGCACCTCCGTGGGCCAGGGCACCGCCCGCGGGCTGGTGACCACTACCGGCATGGACACCGAAATGGGCGCCATCGCCGGCATGCTCGATGCCGCCGAGCCGCAGGAGACCCCGCTGCAGCGCGAGATCGGCCGCCTGGGGCGGATGCTGGGCATCGGCATGGTGCTGGTGGCCGTGGTGGTGATGGCCACGCTGTTCGTGGTGGGCGACATCGACACCATGCAGGGCGCCGTGGCGGTGCTGCTGCTGGGCGTGGCGCTGGCGGTGGCGGCCGTGCCCGAGGGCCTGCCGGCCATCCTCTCGGTGGTACTGGCGCTGGGCGTGCAGCGGATGGCCAGGCGCAAGGCCATCGTCAAGCAGCTGTCCTCGGTGGAAACCCTGGGCTCGGCCTCGGTGATCTGCACCGACAAGACCGGCACCCTCACCCGCTCGGAAATGACCATCCAGCGCGTGGCCACCGCCTCGGGCATCGCCCATCTCTCGGGCGTGGGCTATGTGCCCGAGGGCGAGCTGCTCGCCGACGACGCGCAGGAGCCCTCTCCCGAACAGCGCGCCGAGGGCATCGCGGTGCTGGGCGGCGGCAGCCTGGCCAACAACGCCCAGCTGCGCCAGGGCGAAAACGGCGCCTGGGAGATTCAGGGCGATCCCACCGAGGCCGCCTTCCTGGTGGCCGAACGCAAGCTCGGCCTGCACGAGCGCCGCAACCGGCGTTTCGCGCAGGTGCGCGAGATCCCGTTCTCCTCCGAACGCAAGATGATGTCCACCGTCGAGATCGACCACGAGCACGGCGACGCCCCGAGGCTGATGGCCAAGGGCGCGCCGGACGTGCTGCTCGATCGCTGCACCCACGTGCGCGTGGGCATGGACGTGGTGCCGCTGGAGCCGGAAATGCGCCAGCGCATCCTCGATGACGTGGCGGCGATGGCCGGCGACGCCCTGCGCACCCTGGGCGTCGCCTACCGTGAGCTGGAGCCGGGGGAAGAGGACGCCGACCCCGGGGAGCTCGAGCAGGGCCTGGCTTACGTTGGCACCGTCGGCATCATCGATCCGCCACGCGAGGAAGCCGCGGTGGCCATCGCCCAGGCCCAGCGCGCCGGCATCCGCGTGGT
>JAAYXJ010000095.1 GCA_012515985.1 Gammaproteobacteria bacterium | reverse complement strand
TCATCCCGCGCATCACCGCCTTGCTGGTGCGGTAGACGCTGGTGAGGTTGGTATCCAGGATCGCCTGCCAGTCCTCATCCTTCATCCGCATCAGCAGGTTGTCGCGGGTGATGCCGGCGTTGTTGACGAGGATGGAGATCGGGCCGACCTCCCTGCCGATGGCGTCGATCAGGCCGTCGATGCTTTCCGCATCCGCCACGTCCAGCACCCGTCCATGGCCGCCGTGGGCGGAGAGGCGTTCGCCGACCGCGTCGGCGCCGGCCTGGGTGGTGGCGGTTCCGACCACGGTGGCGCCGCGCGCCGCCAGTTCGTCCGCGATTGCCGCACCAATGCCGCGGCTGGCGCCGGTGACCAGCGCGATCTCGCCCTTCAGGGATTCGGTCATGTGTTCAGTCCTCAGAAAGCAGGGATGCCCTGCGGCTCAGCGCTTCCACTCGGCGAGCGCGGAATCGAAGGCGTCCGGGGTTCCAAGCGGGCGCGCATCCAGCGAGCGGTCGATGCGCTTGACCAGCCCGGTCAGCACCTTGCCCGGGCCGCACTCGCCGACCCGGGTCGCACCGCGGGCGGCCAGCGCCTGCACGCAGCCGGTCCACTGCACCGGCAGGTACAGCTGGCGGACCAGCGCATCCCGGATCGCCTGCACGCCCTGGTGGACTTCGGCGTCCACGTTCTGCACCACCGGCACGCCGGGCTCGTGCCACTGGATCTCCGACATCGCAGCGGCCAGCCGGTCGGCGGCCGCGCGCATCAGCGGCGTGTGGGAAGGCACGCTCACGGCCAGCTTGACCGCTTTGCGCACGCCCTGGGCCGCCAGCAGCTCAAGCGCCCGGTCCACGGCGTCCGCATGGCCGCCGATCACCACCTGCCCGGGGGAGTTGAAGTTGGCCGGCACCGCGACGGTGTCGCCGGAAGCCCCGGCGCAGGCGTCGGCCACGGCGTCATCTGCAGCCCCGAGGACCGCGGCCATCGCGCCCGTGCCGGAAGGTGCGGCTTCCTGCATCAGCTGGCCGCGCAGGCGCACCAGGCGAGCGGCGTCGCCGAGTGAAATCGCCCCTGCGGCCACCAGCGCAGCGTATTCGCCCAGGCTGTGGCCGGCCAGCAGCGCCGGTGCGGCACCCCCGCGCGCAAGCCACAGCCGATACACCGCAACGCCGCCCGCGAGCAGCGCGGGCTGGGTGAACTCGGTGGTGTTGAGCCGGTCTTCCGGCCCCTGCTGGGAAAGTTCCCAAAGGTCGATGCCGGCGCCTTCGGAAGCCTCGGCGAAGTCGTCCCGGATCGAGGCATGCGCGGCCGCGAGTTCCGCCAGCATGCCCAGGGACTGGGACCCCTGTCCGGGAAACACGAAGGCGAGCTGGGAATCGGTCACGCGCAGGTCCAGGATCGGAAAACAACCGCCAATGATACCGGCCCGCGCGCGCCGGCGTCTGTACCGGGGCGTATGTCGGGCTTCAGGACCAGCTGGTCCTGAAGCAGCGGTGGGCGGCCGGCGCGGCTAGTAGCGCAGCAGCGCCGAGCCCCAGGTGAACCCGCCGCCGAAGGCCTCGAGCAGCACGAGCTGGCCGCGCTGGACGCGGCCCGAGCGCACCGCCTCGTCAAGCGCCAGCGGCACCGAACCCGAGGACGTGTTGCCGTGGCGGTCAACGGTGACGATCACCTGCTCCTCCGGCATCTCCAGCCGCTTGCGCGTGGCCTCGATGATGCGCAGGTTGGCCTGGTGGGGGATCAGCCAGTCCAGATCATGGCGGTCAAGGCCGTTCGCGGACAGGGCCTCGTCGACCACCGCATCCAGCGCCTTGACCGCGTGCTTGAACACTTCGCTGCCGGCCATGCTGATGCGCACGCCGGCGTTTTTCTCGTTTTCCTTGAAGCCGACCGACACGCCCACCGGGTTCCACAGCAGCTCCTTCTTGCCGCCATCGGCGTGCATGTGGGTGCTGAGGATGCCGGTTTCGGTATCGGCCTTGAGCACCACCGCGCCGGCGCCGTCGCCGAACAGCACGCAGGTGGTGCGGTCTTCCCAGTCGACCATGCGGGTCAGGGTTTCCGAGCCCACCACCAGCACCGTCCTCGCATCGCCGGTGCGGATGAACTTGTCGGCCACCGAAAGCGCGTAGAGGAAGCCCGAGCAAGCGGCATTGACGTCGAACGCGCCGCAGCCGTTGGCACCCAGGCGGTCCTGCAGCAGGCAGGCGGTGGAGGGGAAGATCAGGTCGGGCGTGGTGGTGCCCAGGACGATCAGGTCGAGCTCGGAAGGCTCCACACCGGCCGCTTCCAGCGCCCTCACCGAGGCGTGGTAGGCCAGGTCACCGGTGGTCTCGCCGTCGGCGGCGATGTGGCGCTGGCGGATGCCGGTGCGCGCGGCGATCCACTCGTCGCTGGTATCGACGAATTTCGCCAGGTCGTCGTTGGTCAACACTTTCTCCGGCAGATAGCTGCCGGTGCCCGCGATGCGCGAGTACACGCGCTGGGCATTCCCCGTCTGGTTCATTTCTACAACCGCCCTCGACCTGGTGCATTGCACGCCAGCGGGCATGCTACACGGGCGTGGCGGCTCGCGTTGCCCGCGGAGGCCGCCGTCGGTGACGGCGGCGCGGAAGATCAGTCTTCTTCGAAGACCGGGGTCCTGGGCGCGATCACCTGCTTGCCTCGGTAGTAGCCATCGGCGGTGATGTGGTGGCGAATGTGCATCTCGCCGGTGGTCGGATCGGTCGACAGCTGCTTGGCGCTCAGCTTGTCGTGCGCGCGGCGCTGGCCACGGCGGGAAGGGGAGACGCGGGATTTCTGAACAGCCATGGGAGTTGCTCCAGCAAGGTTCGGTTGTTGCTACTTCTTCTTCAGTCCAGCCAACGCCGAAAACGGGTTGGCGCGTGTTTCTTCGTCCGCCGGGACGGGCCAGTCGCGCTCGACCGCTTCCGTGCCGGGGCAGACCGGGATCAGCGGTACGGCGAGGATGAGCTCATCCTCCGCCAGCGCCGCCGGCTCCATGCCGTCCGCGTCCGCGAGCAGCGGCTCGTAGCCTTCGGGGAGCGCGGCTTCGTCGTCCTCGCTGCGGACCAGGCCGTAGCGCTGCTTGACCTCCACCGAAAGCTCGAATCGCTGCAACGTGCGCTGGCACTCCAGTGGAAGCCGCGCCTGTACCTTCACATCCACGTACGACACGCCCAGCTCGTCGCGCCCGAAGGTGGCCGACCACGTGGCCGAGCCTTCGGCGTCAAACAGCAGGTCGCGAAGACGCGCCATCCCGGCCAGCGGCAGCCGCCCTTCGAACACCCGACCCGTGGCGGCCATGCGCCACCCGTCGACCTTCCCGGGCACTTCCGCGGACATAAGAGGCGAAATGTTAGGCCCCGCGACAAGGGCTGTCAAACCGCGGTCCTGCGGCAAATCCCCTTTCCCCGGCCGGGATTTGCGGCCGGGACGCGACTGGCGGCAGACTGCCGGTCCACCCGTCCGGTCCCGGCCTTGTGATCCAGTTCGTTTCGATACTGCTAGCGCTCGTGGCCGCAGGCACCCTGGCCTGGGCATTCGCCCGCCGGCGCGCCACCGGCCAGCGCCACCAGGCGGTCACCGGCGTACTCGATGCGGCCGATGCACTGGAGGAGCGGCTGCGGACCGCGCGGGCCGAGATCGAGGCGGTCGCCGGAGATGGCCAGAACCCGGTCCGCGACGCGATGCAGGAAATGCTCCGCCAGCGGCTCTGGCTGCAGCAGCACGGCGCCCGGGCCTCACTGCGGGAGCTGGACAGCGTGCGCAATTCGATCGAGCAGGCAAGCCGCCGCATCGACCACCAGCTGCTGCAGGTCGAGCGCGCCCGCGCGCCACTGCACTGAGCAGGGACCCGCATGCTACTGCTCCTCGCCTCCACCTCCCCGTACCGGCGCGATCTGCTGCGGCGTTTGCGGCTGCCCTTCGACACCGCCAAGCCTGAAGTGGACGAAACGCCGCTCCCGGAAGAAGAACCGGCGGACCTGGCCGGGCGCCTTGCGCTGGCCAAGGCGCGCGCCGGCGCTGCCCTGGCCCCGGGCGCCTGGGCCATCGGCTCCGACCAGGTCGCGGAACTGGACGGCGCGCCTCTGGGGAAGCCGGGAGGGCGCGAGCGCGCGCTGGCCCAGCTGGCAGCCATGTCCGGCCAGGCGGTGCGGTTCCACACCGCCGTCGCGCTCGCCGGCCCCGCCGGGGAGGCGCTCCACGCGATCGACCTGACCACGGTGCGGTTCCGGGACCTGGATGCCGCGGAAATCGGGCGTTACGTGGATGCCGAGCAGCCGTTCGACTGCGCCGGCAGCTTCAAGGCCGAGGCCCTGGGGATCGCCCTGTTCGAGTCGATCCACAGCCACGACCCGACTGCACTGGTGGGCCTTCCGCTGATCGCGACCGCGCGGCTGCTGCGCCAGGCGGGATTCCAGGTGCCCTGAAGGCGCGTCAGCGGATCACCACGGGCTGCTCGCTCCAGTCTTCCACGCTGCCGTCGGCGCCGTGCAGCCGCAGGCCCAGCCAGTACCGGCCCGGCCGCAGGTGCCCCGCATCCACGCTTGCCGCGAAGCCGACCCGGGGATGGTTCGGGTCGCTGGAAATCTCCCAGTACGCGGCCACCCCGGGCTGGTTGAGCCCGTAGCCGGCCTCGGCCACCACCTCGCCGTCGAGCGTCACCTCCACCCGCTCCAGGCCCGCGCCGTCCTTGAACGCCCACCCCGCCACCTCGAACTCGCGACCCACGGACGCTCCGCTGGCCGGGACATCGATCCAGGCCATCGCCGGCGCCACGCATGGGGCGTCCGGCTCCGCTGCGCCGCCTTCAAGCGCGAACAGCAGGAACCGCTGGCTGCCGTGGTCGATGTTGAGCACCCTCGGCGGCGGCAGCGGGCCCACGCGGCCGCACAGCTGGTGATAGCGGCGCAGAAGCAAACGGTAGGGGACGTCGCTGGCACCCGCCACCAGCAGCACCGGATCGTCCCCCCACGCACCGCGCCCGTGCGTTTCCAGCCCCCACAGCCGCAGCTGCGGGGCGCGGCCGTGGAACCGGTTGAGCGGATGGTCCAGCACCTCGATGCGAGGATTGTCCATGGCGAAGCCCAGCTCGGCGCCAATCTTGAAGTTGTCGGCCACCAGCCGCGTGCCTGCGGGCATCTGGGCCAGTTCCCCGTCCACCACTTCGGCGAGCACGTTCCAGCCGGCGAAGTTGGACGGGTACCATTTCCAGGCCGCGCTGTGCGCCCGCAGCCCCGGGATGGATACCGCGATGTAATAGGCGAACACGCACGCCAGGCCGAGGGCGGCCAGCGCCCAGGTGGCGCGGCGCAGCCAGCGCGGCCATCCCGCAAGCACCGCCGGCACCAGGGCGACCAGTGCCAGGTAGCCGGGCAGCGGCCAGTGGAAACTGACCCGCTCGGTGTCGGCGAAGAAGCCCAGCCCGAAGAAGCCCAACACCACCAGGCCTCCGAGCAGGCCGAACAGCCGCACCGCCTCAGGCTTGCCCGGGCGCGCCGCGCGCCACCCGCCCACCAGCATGGCCACCAGCAGCAGCGGGGTGGCGAACAGCGCCTGGAGCGGCAGGAAGCGCAGGCCGCTGGCGTGCAGCGCCCAGGGATGGCGCTCCACCAGCTGGAAGCGCAGGCCGGCTTCGGCGTTCTCGAGGTTCCAGGCCAGCAGCGGCACCCAGGCGGCTGCGCCGAAGGCGATCGCCACCCACACCCGAGGATCCCGCAGGGCCTGCCGGCCCGACGGCAGCAGCGCCAGGGCGACCATCCCCACCCCGATCACCGCGATGAAGCGGTAGTGGCTCAGCGCACCGATCGCCAGCCCCAGCGCCAGTATCACCGCGCTGCCATGATCGACCCGCCGCAGCAGGCGCGTGCCGGCGTCGATGCAGAGCATCGTCGCCAGTGCCATCGGCACATCCGGCAGCGCCATGATGCCCAGCGTCCCGGCCAATGGCAGCAGCACGGTGGCGGAACCGGCGAGCCATGGACCACGACCTTCACCGAACTCCCGGCGCACGATGCCCACCATCATCCACGGCAGCGCGGCGCCCATCAGCAGGAACGGCAGGCGCACGCCCAGGTGGTTGCTGCCGGCCACCTCCACGCCCAGGCGGATGAGCCACGCGGTGAGCCCCGGCAGGTCGGAATAGGCCCAGGCCATGTGCTGGCCTTCCTGCCAGTAGAACGCCTCGTCGACGAACAGCGGCAGCTGCACGGCCACCAGGAGCTTGAGGACCGACACCGCCATCCACAGGGCGATGAAGGTCCGCCGCGCGGAAGCAACCCGCAGCCCGCCGTCACGCATGTCGATGGCATTCGGCATCCGTAGAAGACCCCGTTACACTGGATTGGCGCCGGCCGGCGCACCCTTCGCGCGCCCTTGAACCGGAGAGGCAGATGTCAGTATCCCCAGCGCCGGCGGACATGCTAACCGACGCAATGTTAAGCACCATCGACGCGGCCCAGGAGCAGATCAATGGACTGGTGCTGGGCAAGCGCGAAGCGGTCCGGCTGGTGTTCGTGGCCCTGGTGTCCGATGGCCACGTGCTCATCGAGGATTTGCCGGGGCTGGGCAAGACCACGCTGGCGCACGCGATGGCCGCCACCCTCGGGCTGGGATTCCAGCGCATCCAGTTCACCTCGGACCTGCTGCCGTCGGATATTGTCGGCGTGTCTATCTACGACACGGCCACGCGCCGCTTCCAGTTCCACCAGGGCCCGGTGTTCACCCATGTGCTGCTGGCCGACGAGATCAACCGCGCCCCGCCGCGCACCCAGAGCGCGCTGCTGGAGGCCATGGCCGAGCGCCAGGTAAGCATGGACGGGCAGACCCATGCGCTGCCCGACCCGTTCTTCGTCATCGCCACCCAGAACCCGCTCGACCTGGCCGGCACCTATCCCCTGCCCGACTCGCAGCTCGACCGCTTCCTGCTGCGCCTGAGCCTGGGCTATCCCGACCACGATGCCGAGCGCGCCCTGCTGGACGGGCGCGACCGCCGCGACCTGATCAAGCACGCCCGCGCCCTGCTTGGCCTGGAAGATGTGCATCGCCTGCGCGAAGCCGCTGGCGCGGTCCACGCCAGCGAAGCGCTGGTGGACTACGTGCACGCTCTGGTTGCCCGCAGCCGCCATCACGACGGGGTGCGGGTGGGGCTGTCCCCGCGCGCCGGCATCGCGCTGCTGCGGGCATCGCGCGCGCACGCGCTGATGGCCGGCAGGCAGCACGTGCTGCCCGACGACGTGCAGGCGCTGTTCATCGCCGTGGCCAGCCACCGCCTGGTTCCGGAAACCGATGCCTCCGACGGCCGTGACCTGGCGCGTTCGATCCTGCATGCGGTCCCGGTGGACTGAGCCCGGCGGGCGCGGCCCGGCAGCCAGGCTGCAGCTGCTGGCCCGCCCGCGCCAACCCGAGCCGCTGCCGGTGGAGTTCGACCGCCGCCGGATCTACGTGCTGCCCACCTGGTTCGGCCTGTTCTTCCTGCTCCTGCTGCTGACCATGGGCGTGGGCGCGCTCAACTACAACAACAACCCCGCCCTGCTGCTGGCCCTGGTGCTGGCCGGCACGGCACTGGCCAGCCTGGTCTCCGCGCACCTGCAGCTGAGCGGCTTGGTGGTGCACGCGGTCAACGCCGAGCCGGTGGCCGCGGGCCGGCCGCTGATGCTGCGGGTGCACGTGCGCGCGGACCCGCGCCGGCCGCGTCGCGGGCTGCGGGTGGAATCGGGGGACTCGGCCGCGGTGCTGTCGCTGGACCGGGGCGCCGGCGAGGCCACCGTGGAAGTGCCGACCACGGTACGCGGCTGGCGGCATCCCGGCCGGCTGCGGATTTCCACGACCCGTCCGCTGGGCCTGGCCCGGGCCTGGTCCTGGGTATGGCCGGAGAAGCCGCAGCTGGTCTATCCGGCCCCGGAGGCGCACGGCCCGCCGCTGCCGCTGGGCGCCGGCGACAATGTGCAGGCGCGGCTGCATCCTGCCGGCGACGATGTCCACCACCTGCGGCCGTGGCGCCGCGGCGACAGCCGCCGCACGATCGCCTGGAAACCTTCGGCCCGGCGCGACAGCCTGCTGGTCCGCGAATACGAGGAACCCCAGGGCGCGGACGTGATGCTCGACTGGGACGAACTGTCCGCCCTGCCCCGCGAGGCGCGCATCCAGCGCCTGGCCCGGTGGGTGGACGAAGCCGAGCGCGACCAGCGGCGCTACCGCCTGGTGTTGCCCGGGCAGGCGCCGATCGGGCCCGGCGCCGGCCCCGCCCATCGCCATGCCTGCCTGCGCGCGCTGGCGCTGCTGCCGGGCGCGGTGGAAGCCTGATGGCCAGGCGTCGCAAGCGCTCGCCCCTGCTCGACGGCTCCGGCAAGCGCTGGACGCTGGCCGCCGCCGGCGCGTGCCTGCTGCCGCTTTTGCTGCAGCTGCCGGGCCACGTCGCCCTCGGGGTGGGCGGCCTGGGCCTGATGGGCGCGGTGGTGTCGCTACGCGTGGACCTGCCGGCCTGGCCGCGGCCGCTGCTGGCACTGGCGCTGTTCGGCCTGGTGCTGGCCAACTACGGCTTCCACTTCGGGCGCGATACCGGCTGCGCGCTGCTGGCTGCCATGCTGGCGATCAAGCCGATGGAACTGCGCGATCTGCGCGATGCCCGCAGCCTGCTCGGCTTCGCGCTGTTTGCGCCATTCGCCACCTTCCTCCTCGACCAGGGGCCGCTGTCGCTGGTGCTGGGCCTGGCGGGCGTGGTGCTGGCGCTGATGGCGATGCTGCGCGTTTCCGAGCTCGAATCCATGGACCGCGGGCCGACCCCGCCGGACCGTCCGGAAGCCGAGGCGCGCGGCGCGTGGAGGCGGCTGCGAATCGCGGGTCGGCTGGTGGCTGTCGGACTTCCGCTGGCGCTGGCGGCGTTCTGGTTTTTCCCGCGGATGGCCTCGCCCATGTGGGGGGTGCCGGACCGGGCGGTCGCGCGCCCGGGGCTGTCGGACACGATGTCTCCCGGCGAATGGATCGACCTGATGAGCGATGATTCGCCGGCCGCGCGGGTCAAGTTCGACGGACCGGTGCCCGGGCCCCACCAGATGTACTGGCGGGGCCCGGTGATGCTGGATTTCGACGGGCGGACATGGAAGCGCTCCGAATGGCTGGCCGGCCTTCCCCCGGCCCAGGTCGTGCCCGGCGGACAGTCCTTCTCCTACGAGATCGAGATCGAGCCCACCGACCGCCGCCACGTGGTCGCGCTCGACCTGCCGCTTGCCGCCCCGGCCGACGTGCGGATGTCGAGGGACTTCTCGATGACAGCCCCGCGCCCGCTTTCGCAACTGCGGCGCTTCAACCTGCGCTCGGCGCCGCCCCAGGCCTTCGAGCCGGAGTTGCCGGACATGCTGCGCAGGCTCGCGCTGCGCCTTCCCGAAGGCTTCAACCCGCGCACGCGGGAACTCGGGCTGCAGTGGCGCGCGGAGGCCGGCATCGGGCCGGCGGCGGACGAGGCCATCGTGCGCCGCGCATTGCAGTGGGTGACCGATGAGTTCGCCTACACGATGGCCACGCCGCTGCCCGGACGCCATGCGGTGGATGAATTCCTGTTCGACCAGAAGGCCGGCTTCTGCGAACACTACAGCTCCGCATTCGCGGTGCTGCTGCGGGCCACGGGGATCCCGGCACGGGTGGTGACAGGCTACGCCGGCGGCTACCGCAACCGCTTCGGCGACTACTGGATCATCCGCCAGATGGACGCCCATGCCTGGGTGGAAGCCTGGCTGGATGGGCGCGGCTGGGTGCGGGTCGATCCGACCGCAGCAGTCGCGCCCGAACGCATCTTCGACACCCTGGAAGACCTGCCGCAGGCCGGCTTCGATGTATTCGGCAACATGGCCTCGGCGCGGGACCTGGGCGACTGGCTGCGGCGGGGCTGGAATACCGCGTTCCTGGGCTTCGACGCCGCGCGCCAGCGCCAGCTGCTCGCCCCGCTCGGCGTGCGCGACCTGGGGGTCGCGCAGCTGGTGATCCTGTTCTCGGCCCTGGGCGGCCTGGCCCTGGCGTGGATGCTGTGGCTGGTGGCACGCGGCGAGCGCGAACGCGACCCGGTGCTCCGCGCATGGCGGCGCGTGGGCAGGCGCTACGCGCGCCTGGGCCTTGGGCCCGAGCCCCACGAGCCGGCCACGGCCTGGGCCGGCAGGGTGGTCGCCGCGGATCCCGCTGCGGCGAAGGACCTGGCGACGCTCAGCGCACGTTTCACCGATTGGAGATACGCTGGCCGCAAGGCTGACCCGGATGCCGCCCGGGCGCTGGCGCGCGATCTCGACGCGCACCGGCCGGGCCGGCGGACGGCACTGGAGGATCCGACATGAACACCCTTCGCAAACCTTTGCAGGCAATCGCCGCAGTGGCCCTTGCCGCGGCGCTGGCGGCGTGCGCCACCCACCCCACGCCGCTGCAGGGCGAGTTCCTGCCGATCACCCCGCAGCAGGCGGGCGCCGGCAACCACACCGGGGCGATGGTCCGCTGGGGCGGACAGGTGATCGAAGTGGCGCCGCACGCTGACCGCACCTGCTTCACGGTGCTCTCCTCGCCCCTGGACGGCCAGGGCCGCCCCCTCGCGGCGGATGACGGCAGCAGCGGGCGCTTCCTGGCCTGCCGGGCCGGGTTCTATGATCCGGCGGTGTTCACCGAAGGCCGCAGCGTGACCTTCACCGGCCGCATCGACGGCAATGAGGACGTGCGCATCGGCGAATACGATTACCGCATGCCGCGGATCGCCGCCGAGGTCGTGTACCTGTGGCCGGAGCGGGACGAGACCCGGGTGATCATGCATCACCCCCACCCGCACCCGTACTACTGGCATCCCTACGGATGGTGGTGGTGGTGAGCCCCGCGCCGTCAGGGCGTTCCGAATGAACCCAGCGGGGCGCCGGCGAGCAGGTGCAGGTGCATCTGGAATACGGTCTGCCCGCCGTCCTCATTGCAGTTCATGACGATGCGATAGCCCTTCGCGGCGAACCCTTCCCTGCGCGCATAGGCCGCTGCCGCCAGGGCCAGCCGGCCCAGCAGCTCCGCGTCCTCGTCGCCGGCCGCGTCCAGGCCACGGATGGTCTTCTTCGGTACGAACAGCACGTGCACGGGCGCCTGCGGCGAAATGTCGCGGAAGGCGATCATGTCGTCGTCCTCGTACACCACGTCCGCCGGGATCTCGCGGCGCATGATCCTGTGGAAAATCGTGTCCTCGCCCATCTTCCTTCCTCCAATCCAGTGATGCGGTCCCGCCGCGACGGGCGGGGAGCGGACCTCACGGCACCTCGCTGCGGCTGCCGAACGCATGCGAGAGGGTCCCGCGGTCCACGTATTCAAGCTCGCCGCCGAGCGGCAGCCCGTGCGCGGGCCGGCTGGGCCGCACGTCGTGCTGGCGTGCCAACTGGGCGAGGTAATGCGCCGTCGCCTCACCCTCCACGGTGGGATTCGTGGCAATGATCATTTCCTGAATGCCGCCATCGGCCAATCGCCCGGCTAGCCGGTCGAGGCCCAGTTCGCGGGGGCCGATCCCGTCGAGCGGGCTCAGCCGCCCGTGCAGGACGAAATACAACCCGCGATAATCCGTGGCCTGCTCGATCGCCAGGCGGTCGGCCGGCGTTTCCACCACGCACAGCAGATGCGCATCGCGCGAGTTGCTGGCGCATATCGCGCACACTTCGCTCTCGCTGAAGTCGCGGCAGTCGCTGCACTGGCCGATGCGCTCGACCGCCGCCGCCAAAGCGTCAGCCAGCCGCTTCCCGCCGTCACGGTTGCGCTCCAGCACGTGGTAGGCCATGCGCTGGGCGCTCTTCTGGCCCACGCCGGGCAGCACCCGCAACGCTTCGATGAGCTGTTCAAGCAGTGAAGCGGTCACATCAGGGCCGCAGGGTCAGAACGGCATCTTCATGCCGGGCGGCAGGTTCATGCCGGCGGTGGCAGCCGCCATCTTTTCCGCGGACTCCGTGTTGACTTTGTTGACCGCATCGTTGAATGCCGCTGCGATCAGGTCCTCTGCCATCTCCGGATCGGACAGCACGCTCGGGTCGATCCGCACCCTGCGGCACTCCATGCGGCCCGACAGGGTCACCTCGACCATGCCGCCGCCCGCGCCCCCGGTGACCTCCAGGTTGGCCAGCTCTTCCTGGGCGCGCTTCACGCCTTCCTGCATCTTCTGCGCCTGCTGCATCAGCTGGGCAATGTTTCCACGCATGGTGTTCCTCCGGGTGTGGGGTTCAATTGTCGTCGAAGGGGCGGATCGAGTCGGGCACGACGCTGGCGCCCGGGCGCGAGAGCAGCCGCTGCACGTCGGGATCAGCCAGGAACGCGCTTTCGGCCTCGCGCTGGCGGGCGTCACGCTGGCGCTCGTTGCGCTGCTGCAAGGTCTCCCCGCTGGCCGGCGCCGCGGCAGCGAAGCGGATCGTCGGCGCGGCACCGAAATGGGGCGCCAGCGCATCGGCCAGCTGCTGGACCAGGAACGGTGCCTTCAGGTGGTCATCGGACGGCGGCAGCGAGAGTTCGAGCACGCCGTTGGCATAGCTGACGAATGCAGTGTGCGCGGCCAGCTCGCGGACCGGACCGCGCACTCCCAGGCGCGTGACCAGGTCCGGCCAGCGCGCGGCATCGATATCGGTGGCGGCGGCCGGAGCGGCATCACCGGGCGCGGCTGCGGGCGGGGGTTCCGGCGCAGCAGGGACGGAAGGCGCGTCCGGCGCGGCCGCGGCGGCACCGGTGGCCGGCCTTGCCGGTGTTGCCGGCGCGGACGGGCGCGCATCTGCGAACGGCATGTGATGGGGCGGCGCGGCTGGCCGGGAGGGCGCCGGCGATGGCGCGTCCCCGCGTGCCGCCGACCGGCGCGGACTGGCCGCGGCCGGCGCGGATCCGGGGCCGGCCTCCAGGGCGGCCCGGGCCGCCGCGGCGGCTGAGCGACCGCTGGCCATGCCCCCGGTTGCCGTCGCCCCGCCCTCTCCCGCCGGCCGGAAGGCGAGCATCCGCAGCACGCCCATCTCGAAGCCGGCGCGCGCACTGGGCGCCAGCGGCAGATCGCGGCGCGCGGTCAGCGCCATCTGGTACCAGAGCTGCACCACTTCGGCCCGCAGCGACGACGCCAGGCCGTCCACGTCCACGCCTTCGGGCTCGATGTCGCGGGCCATTGCCGGCACCAGCTGCCGCACCTGGATCCGGTGCAGCGCCTCGGCAAGCGCGTCCAGCACGCCGCCCCAGTCTGGCGAGAAACCCGCCAGCGTCTCCACTTCAGCCAGCACCCGTTCGCCGTCGCCGGCGGCCAGCGCATCCAGCAGCGCGCCCACCCGGGTGCGGTCGACCGTGCCCAGCATCGTTGCCACGCCGGCGCCGTCCAGCCTGCCGCCCGTGTAGGCGATCGCCTGGTCGAGCAG
>JAAYXJ010000094.1 GCA_012515985.1 Gammaproteobacteria bacterium | reverse complement strand
TCGTTGACCTTGAGCTTGCCGCTTTCAAAGTTGCGGATGCGCAGGGAAATCTTGCGCTTGGTGAAGAACGGGTTGTTCCAGCGCAGCCCGTTTTCCTTCACCGTGCCCACGTACTTGCCGAACAGGCTCACCACCGCCGACTGGTTCGGCTCGACCATGTAGAGCCCGATCATGACGAAGATCGCCAGGATGGTGCCCACGCCGGAGGCAACCAGCATCGGCGTGCCGGCGTTTCCCGCCACGCCCAGATAGAAGGCATATCCACTGGCGGCCATCAGCGCCAACATCGCCAGCAGCACCGGGATGCCGGGCAGGGACCGGATCGGGTTCTCTTTCATCAGTCGCGTACTCCCCTCGTTGTGATGGGAGATAGTGATATCGAATTGATATCACTCTGTCAATCGGCGATCCGGCAGCCGGACCTGCCGCTAGCGGATCCGCAGGTCGGCCCAGACCAGGCGATGGTCGCTGCCCAGCACGATCGGCGCGCGCGGATCGTCGGCAGCAGGCCAGAACACGCGTCCGCCCAGGTATTCAAAGCCCGTGGAGGGCAGCACGTAGTCCACCCGCAGGTTGCCGGCTTCCGGGCCGAAATCCGCGGTGTCCTGCGCGTGCGGGGCACGGTGGTCAAGGTTCGCGCCTCCCGCGGCGAGCGCCGCTTCCTCTGCGCCGGGGCTGCGCGGGACGGGGGGGCGGAGCATGCGGGGGTGGTTGATCAGGGCGCGGATGGCTCCGCTGATCCCGGCGCCGTCGTCCGGGTCGTTGTTGAGGTCGCCCACCAGCACGAAGCGGGCGTCGGCCGCCAGGCCCCCGCAGCGCCCGGCGTCATCGCACAGCCACGGCTGGCCGGTGCCCGAGATGTATTCCTCCCACAGCCGGATCTCATCGGCATTGCGCGCCTGGTTGCGGCGCTCGGGGCCGTCGAACACCGGCGGGGTGGGGTGGGAGGCGAGCAGGTGCACCACCCCGCGCGGGGTGCGCACGGGAACGTCCCAGTGCGACTTGGAGGACAGCCGCAGCTGCGCCCAGGTTTCGTCTGGATGCCACGGCGCGCCTGTCTCCGGATCCAGCGGCCGCCGCGCGCCGGGCAGGTCGGCCCAGCGGAACAGCTGGAAGGTGCGCACCCGGCTGGCTTCGATCGGATGGCGCGAAAGCACCAGCATCCCGTATTGGCCCGGGTGCAGCCCGTAGCCCCACGCGTCGTTGCCCCGGGCCCGCCCTTCTCTGCCCACGCTGCCGTCGCGGTCCAGGTCCAGGCCGCTGGGCACGCCGGTGTTGACCGGCGCAAGGTAACGGTAGGGGTAGTGCAGGGCCTGGCCGCCGCCGGGCTGGGGTTGCCCGAGGTACCGCTGCTGGAACAGGTCGGCCGCGCTGCCGTCGGCCACATAGTCGAACTCGTTGAGCAGCACGATGTCAGGCCGCACCCGCTGCAGCACCGCCGCCACCCGGCGCGCGCCGTCGTCACCGGCCTGCAGCCGCCGCACCAGGCCGCCGGCTTCGTCCGAATACAGGGAAACGTTGTAGCTGGCGATGCGCAGGGTATCGGGCATGGAGGCTGGGGCAAGGTTCGGGTCGCCATAGACGTTGACGCGCACGCAGGCGGCGAGCGCCAGCGTGGCGGCAAGCAGGCACAGGAAACGCAGGGCGGAGGGGTTCATCAGGATCGGGATTCCTCAAGCGGGAGCCAGCGGCGGCCGTCGAACGCCTCCAGCGGGCGGAAGCGGCGCTTGTAGTCCATTTTCGCGTGCCCGTCGATCCAGTAGCCCAGGTACAGGTGGCTGCGGCCGTCGCGCCGGGCCCAGCGCAGCTGGTGCAGGATGGCCAGGGTGCCCAGGCCACGCCGGTCCTCGGCGGGGTCGAAGAACGTATAGACGGCCGACAGCGCGTCACCCACCACGTCAGTGGCGGCCACCGCCAGCAGCCTTCCGTCCGCCCGCAGTTCCAGGAAGCGGCCATGGGTCCAGCTCCCCACCAGGAACTGGTCGAACTCCGCCGCGCCGTGGCCGTCCATGCCGCCGCCGGGATGGCGGGCGCCGAGGTAGCGCCGATACAGCTCCAGCTGCTCGTCGGTGCGCGCGGCCGGCAGGATCCGCGTTTCAACGTCACGGTTGCGCGACAGGCAGCGGCGCTGGCTGCGGTTGGGCTGGAACGCTGCCACCGGGATCCGCACGGCCACGCACGCGCGGCAGCCCTGGCAGTGCGGCCGGTACACGATGTCGCCGGAGCGGCGGAATCCCCAGGCCAGGGCCTGCGGGTAGAAGCCCGGCAGCCTCGGATCGGCGGGATCAAGCACCAGGTCGCGGGCGGTGCGCTCCGGCCAGTATCCGCACTGGTGCATGCCGGTGTGGAACAGCCGCAGCGATTCGGATTCACCCATGGGCCACAGCATACTGCCCGCGGTCGCAGCCGCCGCGACTGTCCGCGGCCTGAACGGCGCCGGCGCGGCGTCAACCGGGGCCCGGCTGGGGGCGTTGATGGAGGCACGGGCTGCACGAGCGGCCGAGACCGGAGAACAACCTCATGAAGCACAAGACCCTTTTCACCGCCCTCCTGGTTGCCGCCGGCGTGATGGGCGCGCAGGCCGCCGCCCAGCAGCCCGCAGACCAGGGCGCGCGCCACGGCCACCACGGCAAGCACATGCGCGCCGGCCACATTGGCGGCCCGATGCACGGCATGGGCATCGCCCGGCTGGACCAGGACGGCGACGGCCGCATCAGCCGCGCCGAGATCGAGGCCGCCGCAGCTGGGCGCGGCGAGCGCCGGGGCCGCCGCGGCCACGGCTGGCTGCTGGAGAATTTCGATGCCATCGACGCCAACGGTGACGGCCTCATCGCCCGCAGTGAGCTGCGCGCCTGGCAGCAGGCCCAGCGGCCGCTGCGCGAGGCCGAGCGCGAGCGCCGCTTCAATGAGCGCTTCAACGCCGCTGACCTCAACGGCGATGGCCGCCTGAGCCGGGTGGAGGTGCAGGAAAAAATGCCGCGCCTGATGGCCAGCTTCGCCTGGCTGGACGAGAACGGCGACGGGTTCCTGGATCGTTCCGAGCTCAGCCGCTGAAGGTGCGCACCAACACCATCGCCGCAAGGATTGCGATCACGATCAGCAGGATGCGGCGGTAGCGCATGATCTTCTGGCGCGCCGGCGGCACTGCCGGCGTTTCCGGGGCCAGCCCCGGGACGCTGGAAGAAGCCAGGTAGCTGTCAGTGATCGGCCGGGTGGTGGGGGCGCCCGGCATGCCGATCTCCCGCAGCAGTTCGCGTGCCCGCGGCTGGTCGTCCGCCCGCACCACCCACACCGCGGGCAGGTTGCGCCGGTTGACGCTGTCGCGGTAGCTGAAGGTGCGGCGGCGGCCGCTCATGTAGCCGCGGCCATTGGTGATCTGCACCTCGATGCCGTGCTCGCGCAACAGCGCGGCCACCTGCTCGACGTTCTCCACCCGCTGGCTGCTGAAAATCTGTCTCATCGCCTCAACTTCCCGGCGCTCCCGCGCCCGTGCCGGCCGGTCGCGGCGCAGTGCGGATCAGCCCTTCCTGGGCGGTGCTGGCCACCAGCCGGCCATCCACATCGTAGATCATCCCCCGGGCCAGGCCGCGTGAGCCGCCGGCGCTGGGACTGTCGGTGGAATACAGCAGCCACTCATCGGCGCGGAACGGGCGGTGGAACCACATGGCGTGGTCGAGTGAGGCCATCTGCACGTCCGGCTGGTAATAGCTGAACCCGTGCGGGAAGGTCGCGGTGCCCAGCAGGTGGAAATCCGACGCGTAGGCGAGCAGCGCGCGATGGAGCTCCGGCGCATCGCCCACCCGCTCCGACAGCCGGAACCAGACCTGGTGGAAGGGCGGCCGCTTTGGCGGGTTGAGTTCATCGCGCGGGTACACGTGGCGGAACTCGAACGGGCCGGTGCGGTCCAGCCAGCGCTGCACCTTGGTGGGCAGCTTCTCCAGCACGTGCGGCGGCAGCGGCGGCGCCGGCTCGATGTCCTCGGGCCGCGGCACCGTGGGCATCGGCAGCTGGTGTTCCACGCCTTCCTCGGGCTGCTGGAAAGAGGCCGCGCAGAAGAAGATCACCTTGCCGTGCTGGATCGCGCTCACCCGCCGCACCGAGAACGAGCCGCCGTCGCGGGTGCGGTCCACCTCATAGACGATCGGATGGTCCACGTCGCCCGCGCGCAGGAAAAAGGCGTGCAGCGAATGGGCCGGCCGGGGCCCGGCCAGGGTTGCCTGTGCCGCCGAGAGCGCCTGCCCCAGCACCTGGCCCCCGAACACGAACCGCGTGCCGATGTCGCGGCTCTGGCCGCGGAACAGGTTGTGCTCCAGCCGCTCCAGCGAGAGCAGCTCAACCAGCTCGGAAACAGGCGACGTCATGGCAGCACCGCAGCAAGGGGCCGCAGATTGTACTTCTCCACCCCTTGCAGGAGCGCGTAAGACGCGCTCCTACGGGATGGGCAGCTTTTGCAGGGGCACCTGGGCGAGTACGTCCTGCCACGGGAACAGCGGGCCGGGATCGACCTTGCGCGCCACCGTCAGCGACGGATCGTCGCCTGCCTGCACCCGTTCCGTATCCAGCTCCTCGTGCCCTGCGATGTGCCGCAGCCCCGGCAGCGCCGTGCAAAGGTGCCGCAGCAGGTGCACCAAGGCCTCAACCTGCACCGGCGGGTAGGGTTCGGTCATCGCTTGGTGCCGGCTGTCGTACCAGTTGGGGAAGCGTCCGGTGTTCACCAGTTCGATGCCCACCGAGCGCGGGTTCCAGCCGCGCACGTGGTGGGCGATGCGCGCGGCCGGCACGTACTCCGTGATCGATCCATCGCGGTCCACGTACCAGTGCCCGGCCGCGCCGGTGCCGGCTTCGGGATAGAGGATCCGCTCGCCGTATTCGCGCGCCATCGCCATGTCCGGCAGTTCGGTGCAGTGGATCACCACCAGGTCGATGCTGGCCGGTTCGCGCTGGCCAAGCCGGTCCACGTACGGCAGGTGCTGGATGCTGATGTCGGGTGCACGGTCGCTCATGCCCGCCGATGCTAGAGGGTTTGGCGCCGTCCGTGGCGGCGTCGAGGCAACCGGCGCGAAATGCTCTAGCATTCCGGCATGACCATGCTCCCGGCGCCGCGATGACCGTCCGCGGCCACTGCATCCTCTCCCACGGTTTCGAAAGCGGCCCCGACGCCACCAAGGTCACGGCCCTGGCCGAGGCCTGCGAGCGCCTGGGCTGGACCCACGAGCGGCCGGATTACACCGACCTGGACGCGCGCCAGGAAATCAGCGAGCTGGGCGACGTCCCCACCCGGGTGCAGCGCCTTCTCAAGCGCGCCCGCGGCGCTGCCGGCCGCGGCCCGCTGGTGCTGGCCGGTTCCAGCCTGGGGGCGTGGATCTCGGGCCAGGTCTCCCTGCAGGTACCGGTGGCCGGCCTGTTCCTCATGGCGCCTCCCGTGCGCATGGGCAAGGCGCCGCCGCTCGAGGCGCGCGAAGGCATCCCCGTCTCGATCATCCACGGCTGGGACGATGAGCTGATCGACGCGGCCAACGTCATCGCCTGGGCGCGCCCGCGCCGCGCCCGCCTGCTGCTGGTGGACGACACCCATCGCCTGGAAAAACATGTCGAGGCCTCCGCCGATGCCTTCGCCGCCTTGCTCGAATCCCTGTAGGCCGCGGCTGCGCGCCTGGCGCCACGGCGCCCGCCCCCCGACGCCCCGCAAATCACGCACTCCGGCGTCTGCCGCGTACCATGCATGCCCGTCGGCCACAGCGGGCCGACCTGCGCGATTGCACGCCAACCATGCCCCCCATCGACTTCTTCGTCTCCTGCGCCAAAGGCCTTGAATACCTGCTCGCCGATGAGCTTTCCGCGCTCGGCTGCGAAAAGGCCACCGCCACCGTCGCCGGCGTCAACGCCAGTGGAAGGCAGGCGGATGCGCAGCGCGCGGTGCTGTGGTCGCGCACCGCCAGCCGCGTGCTGTGGCCCCTGGCCGATTGGGACTGCCCGGACGAAGACGCGCTCTACGCCGGCGTCCGCGCGCTGGCCTGGCCAGACCACCTGCATGCAGGGATGACCCTGGCGGTGGATGCGCACGTCTCCGGCAGCGCCATCACCCATGCGCGCTATGCCGCCCAGCGCACCAAGGACGCTGTGGTCGACGCCGTGCGCGAACACGGCGGCGAGCGTCCCGATGTGGATCTCGACGCCCCGGACCTGCGCCTGAATCTGGTGGTGCGCAAGGGCAGGGCGCTGCTGTCGGTGGACCTGGGTGGTGGCCCGCTGCATCGCCGGGGATGGCGCCGCGCGCAAGGCGAGGCACCGCTCAAGGAGAACCTGGCGGCCGGCGTCCTGCTGCGCGGCCAGTGGCCCGCGCGCTATGCCGAAGGCGGCGCGCTGCTGGATCCCATGTGCGGCAGCGGCACCCTGCTGATTGAAGGCGCGCTGATGGCGGCGGACGTGGCGCCGGGGCTGCAGCGCATCGGCCGGGAGGCTGTCGGCGGAGAAAGCGGGCAGGTGCCCGCACCCACGCGCTGGCTGGGTTTTGAACGCGAGCAGTGGCTGGCGCTCTGGAACGAAGCCCGCGAGCGCGAGCGGGCCGGCCGCGCCGCGCTCCGGCCCGCCTTCCACGGCAGCGACCTGGACCGCCGCGCGATCGACGCGGCGATCGCCAACGCCACCGCCGCCGGCCTGGCCGAATCCATCAGCCTGCGCGTGGCTCCCGTGGCCCAGCTTGCACGGACGTTTCCCGCGCTGGCGGCGACCAGCCAGGCGCCCGGCCTCGCCGTCTGCAACCCGCCCTACGACGCCCGCCTGGCCGCCGACCCCGCCCTCTACCGGGAACTCGGCGACGCCCTGGCTTCCGCGGTGCCCGCGTGGCGGGCCAGCCTGCTTTGCGGCAATGAAGAGCTGGCCTTTGCCACCGGCCTGCGCGCCCGCAAGCGCTACCGGGTGTTCAACGGCGCGCTGGAGTGCAGCCTGATCGTCGTCGACCCGGTCCGGCCCGAGCGCAGGGAGGCGGCCGGCCCCCGCGCGCTGGGCGAGGGCGCGCAGATGGTGGCGAACCGCCTGCGCAAGAACCTGCGCGCGCTCAAGTCATGGCGCGCCCGTGAAGACATCGCTTGCTTCCGCATCTACGATGCCGATCTTCCGGAATACGCGGCCGCGATCGACGTCTACACCGAGGCCGACGCCCCCGACAGGCACTGGCTGCATGTGCAGGAATATGCGCCTCCCGCCAGCGTCCCCGAGCAGACCGCCCGGCGGCGCATGGGGGACCTGCTGGCCGCGGCGCGCGAGGTGTTCGAACTGCCGCAGGAGCGCATCGCGGTCAAGACCCGGGCCCGCGGAAAGGGCGGCAGCAAGTACGGGCGCATGGACGCGCGCGGCGAGTTCATCGTCGTCCGCGAGGGCGCGGCACGCCTGCGGGTCAACCTGTTCGATTACCTGGACACCGGCTTGTTTCTCGACCACCGCCCGCTGCGCGCCCGCATCGCCGCCCAGGCGCGGGACAAGCGATTCCTCAACCTGTTCTGCTACACCGGGGCGGCGACGGTGCAGGCGGCCATCGGCGGTGCTGCCTCCACCACCAGCGTGGATCTGTCCGCCACCTACCTGCAGTGGCTGGCCGACAACCTGC
>JAAYXJ010000093.1 GCA_012515985.1 Gammaproteobacteria bacterium | reverse complement strand
GTGCGCCCGGCGCAGGCGGCGATCAGCCGCGAACCGCCGACCCAGGCCACCGTCTGCGCCACGCCCGCATCGCGCAGCGCTTCGATGCTGACCAGCGAGTCCTTGCCGCCGCCGATCGCCACCAGGGCGTGGGTGCGCAGGCCGGCTGCGGGCGCGGCGGCGCCGTCGGCGGCGTCGTGCGGGAAGCGGATCCGCCCGCGCAGGTCCAGCCCGTTGCGGTAGGCGAATTCGCCCAGCCCATGCAGGTAAAGGTCGTCCAGCAGGGCGGCGGTCGGCGCATCGATGGCGTAGGCGTCGATGCGGATTTCATGCGGCGCGGCGGCCTTGTAGTAGCTGACGCCCGCAATGAGGTGAAGCAGCCGCAGGGCCCGCTCCGCAGCCGCGGCACGGTCACCGGCCAGCTCGAACGGCGCGCCCGGCAGGGTGACCCGCTCCACCAGCTCGGGCCCGTCGTCGAAGGCGTACACCAGCTCGGCGACGCCGGTACCGGCATCGAACCCGCAGCCGACGAACCGGAACGCGGCCACCGCGTCCCGCTGGAACGGCACGGCGCTCACTCGAGGATCTCCACGCGCGGCAGTTCGCGCAGGTTGTAGGTGTTGGACATCACGAACCCGTAGGCGCCGGCGTCGGCCACCAGCAGCACGTCGCCCGGGGCGGTGGCAGCCGGCAGCGGGCGCTTCTGGGCGAGCACGTCGCCGGTTTCGCAGATCGGACCGACCACGTCGAAATCAATGGTGTCGCCGTCATCAAGCCGGGTCAGGTTGGCCACGTCGTGCCAGGCCTCGTACAGCGCCGGGCGCAGCAGCGCGTTCATGCCTGCGTCACCGCCCACCCGGCGCACGCCGTGCTTCTCCACCACCTGGGTGGCGGTGAGCAGCAGCACGCCGGACTCGGCCACCATGTAGCGCCCGGGCTCGATGGCCAGCCGGTAACCCGGGTAGGCCGCCTTGACCTCGGCCAGGCCCGCGCTCCAGGCGTCCAGATCGAACGGCTCGTCCTCGGCCCGGTACGGGATCGGCAGCCCGCCGCCGATGTCGATGGTGTCGATGCTGCCGATGCGGTTGGCGATGCCGCCCAGCTCGTCGCACACAGCGCGCCAGTGGCCGGGCGTATCGACGCCGCTCCCCAGGTGCGCATGCAGCCCGTCGATCACGATCTCCAGGGCGCGGGCGGCCTCCAGGAATTCGTTGATGCGCGCGACCGGCAGGCCGAACTTGGACGCCGCGCCGCCGGTCCGGACCTTGGCGTGATGGCCTTCGCCGCGCCCCAGGTCCACCCGCAGCCACAGGCGCCGGCCCCGGAACACGTCCGGCCAGCGCTGCAGGGCTTCCACGTTGTCCAGGGTCACGGTGACGCCCATTTCAAAGGCGGCGGCGTACTCCCTGATGGGCGCGAAGCTGGGGGTGAACAACACCCGCCCCGGCGACAGGCCTGGCACCGACGCGAAGGCGTGCTTCAACTCACCCAGCGAAACGCACTCCAGGCCGAAGCCTTCCTCCGCGATGGCGTTGAGGATCGCCGGGTGCGGATTGGCCTTGATCGCGTAGAAGCGGCGGTCGACCGGCCCGATCGCGGCCAGCGAACGCGCACGCTCGCGCACGGTGGGCAGGTGGTAGGCGTACACCGGGGTACCGGCGGCGGCCAGGTCGAGCAGCCGGGCCCGCTGATCGCCGGCCTCCCACCAGCGCGGCCCGCGCACGCGGGCGGTGCCGGACAGCTCGTTCCAGCGCGGGCCGAACACGCCCGGCTCGTGCACCGGCATGGCGCCGCTGGCGATCAGCTGCGCGTGCAGCGAAGCCATCAGGCCTTCGGCATCCGCCTCGTCGATGACGAAGGTCAGGTTGAGGTCGTTGGAGGACTGCGAGATCAGGTGCACCCGCTCCTGGCCGAAGGTGGCCCAGATCTCGGACAGCCGGTGCAGCAGCGAGCGCATGCCGCGCCCGACCAGGGTGATCGAGGCGCACGGCGCGATCACCTTCACCCGGCAGCACTTCGAAAGGTCGGCCGACAGCTTTTCCAGGACATCGGTGCTGACCAGGTTCTCGCCCGGATCCAGCGAGACGGTGACGTTCGTCTCCGACGAGCCGATCAGGTCCACCGACAGCCCGTGGTCGCGGAAGATGTCGAACACGTCGGCCAGGAAGCCCACCTGCTGCCACATGCCCACGGTTTCCATCGACACCAGCACGATCCCGCCACGGCGGCTGATCGCCTTGACCCCGGGCACGCCGTTGGCGCCGTCGTCGATCACGGTGCCCGGCAGGTCCGGGCGCGCGGTATCCAGGATCGCCAGCGGCACGCCGGCGTCGCGGCACGGCCCCAGCGCGCGCGGATGCAGCACCCTGGCGCCGGTGGTGGTGATCTCCTGGGCCTCGGCGTAATCGAGCCGCTGCAACAGGCGCGCATCGGGCACCTCCCGGGGATTCGCACTGAACATGCCCGGCACGTCGGTCCAGATCTCCACCCGCAGCGCCTTGAGCAGCGCGCCGAACAGCGCCGCCGACGTGTCCGAACCGCTGCGGCCAAGCAGTGCCGTACCGCCCTCGCCGTGGCGCGCGATGAAACCCTGGGTGAGCAGCATCGAGGCGCCGGACGCAGCGTTGAAGCGTTCCCGCCAGGCATCGTCGGCCTCGCGCCGGCAGGTGGCAGCCATCCGCCGGGTCCACTCGCCCTGGTTGGGCAGCGCCAGCGCATCCAGCCACTCGCGCGCATCCAGCCAGCCGAAGTCCAGCCCCTGCGCGCGCAGGTAGGCCGCGCCGAGGGTGGAGGAAAGCAGCTCCCCCTGGGCCAGCACTTCGGTTTGCCAATCCAGCGTGCGCGAGGCCGCGCGCGCGTCATCGCCCAGCGCGCGCAGCGAAGCCAGCCGTTCGTCGAGGACGGCCGCGTCCAGGCCAAGTGCGGCGGCGAATTCCCGGTGCCGCCGCTCCAGCGCGGCCAGCCCGGTGCCCGGCTCGGCGCTCCCGTCGGCAATCGCCTGCAGCGCGTCGGTGACGCCCGACAGGGCCGAGACCACCACCAGCACCCGCGCCCCGTGCAGGCCTGCACGCTCGCGCGCCAGCTGCCCGATGGTGTCCCAGCGCTCGCGGCTGGATACGCTCGAACCGCCGAACTTGAGCACGATCCAGCGGGAGTCCGGCGGTGATGTGAGTGGCATTACAGTGGCGTTCCAGGCATCGACGTGACGGGGACGGGGCATTGTAGGGCGGGTCCCCGCCGTCTGCCCGCCTGACGCGGCGGACAGACGGCCCCCCGGCAGCATTTCAATCCGCGCTGTACACCGCCCGGCCATCCACCCACGTGGACAGCACCGTCAGCTCATCCAGCTGCGCCGCGGGGACCTGCAGCGGGTCCTCGGCCAGCACCACGAAGTCCGCGCGCAGGCCGGGGGCCAGCCGGCCCACCTGGTCTTCGCTGCGGGTGGCATAGGCGGAGCCGGCGGTGAATCCCTCCAGGGCCTCGGCCGCGGTCAGCCGCTGCTCCGGCAGCCAGCCGCCCGGCGGCTGTCCATCGCGGTCCTGCCGGGTCACCGCCGCGTACAGGCCCAGGCGCGGATCGGCGGATTCGACCGGGAAGTCCGAACCCAGCGCCAGGCGCACGCCCGCATCCTGCATGCTGCGCCAGGCATAGGCGCCGGCAAGGCGTTCCTCGCCCACGCGGTCGCCGGCCCAGCCCATGTCCGAGGTGGCGTGGGTGGGCTGCATCGAGGCGATCACGTCAAGGGCGAAGAAGCGCGGGATGTCCTCGGGGGAGACGATCTGCGCGTGTTCGATCCGCCAGCGGTGGTCCGACCCGCTGGCGCCGTCGCCAAGCACATTGGCATAGGCGTCCAGCACCATCCGGTTGCCGCGGTCACCGATCGCGTGGGTGGTGACCTGGACGCCGCAATCGCGCGCCCGTCGCAGGATGGCTTCATAGGCCTCCGGCTCGCGCGCAAGCAGGCCGTGGTTGCCCGGATCGTCGCTGTACTCCTCCTTCAGCGCGGCGCCGCGGCTGCCCAGTGCGCCGTCGGCGAACAGCTTGATGCCATGCATCCACAGCCGCCCGCCCTCGTGCGTGTACGGGCCGCTCTCGCACAGGTCGGCAAAAGCGTCGCCATCACCCGCCGCGTAGGCGGCAATGCGCAGCGGCAGCCGTCCCTCGTCGGCGAATTTGCGCATCAGCGCCAGGTCCGCGCGCGAAACACCCATGTCGTGCACGCCGGTCAGTCCGACCGACACCGCCGCGGTCAGCGCGCGCGAGAGCGCCTCCTCGCGCAGGGCGTCATCGCGCTCCGGGATCGCGCGTTCCACCAGCGCGCGCGCCGCGCCGCCGACGAACACCCCGGTCGGCTCACCATCCGCGCGCTCGATGCGGCCACCCTCGGGCTGCCAGTCGCCGGACAGCGACGGCGCGCCGTCCGCCTCCTGGGCAAGCCGCAATGCTTCCGAGTTGCCCCAGCCGGCGTGCCCGTCCACCCGCACCAGCCATACCGGCCGGTCGGGGAACGCCGCATCCAGGTCGGCCGCGCTGGGGAATTCCCGCTCCGGCCACAGGTTCTGGTCCCAGCCGCGTCCCTGCAGCCAGGCGCCTTCCGGAAGGTCCGCTGCAAAGGCCTGCAGGCGCTGCACGACCTCCTCCTTGCTGCGGGCGCCGGCCAGGTCGGCCGACATCAGCGAGAAGCCGTAATTGAGCAGGTGGCCGTGGGAGTCGATCAGCCCCGGCACCACCACCGCGTCGCCCAGGTCCATCAGCTCGGCATCGGGCCAGGCGGTCCACAGGTCTTCGGCGCTGCCCACGGCGAGGATGCGGCCCTGCGCATCCCACACCATGGCGCTGGCCTGCGGACGGGAGGGATCGGACGTGTGGATCCGATGGGCCACCAGGAGCGTCTCGCCGTGGCCGGCGGACGCATCCTCCTGCCCGGAGCAGCCCTGCATGAGCAGGCCCGCCAGCAGCAGCGGAAGCAGTCGACGCATGTGGGATCCCCCTGTTCCTGAAACGGCGGCCACTATGCCCCGCCGCCGCGCGTCGCCGCAATCGCCGTCAGTTCTGCAGCTCGGCCTCCAGGGTGATCGGCACCGCGCTCAGGGCGCGCGACACGGGACAGTTCTCCTTGGCCCCATCGGCGATCTCGCGGAACTTCACCTCGTCGATCCCGGGCACCTTCGCCCTGGTCACCAGCCGGATCGCGCTGAGCGTCGGACCACCGTCCGTCGAGAGGTCGACCTCGGCGCGGGTGTCCACCGAGTCGGCAGGGTGGCCGGCCTGGGCCAGCTCATTGGCCAGCGCCATGGTGAAGCAGCCGGCGTGCGCGGCGGCGATCAGCTCTTCCGGGTTGGTGCCCTTGTCGCTGCCAAAGCGGGTGTTGAAGCCGTAGCGGGTGTCCTGCATCAGGCCGCTGTCCGGGGTGCTGATCGAACCGCTGCCCGACTTGAGGTCGCCCTGCCAGCGGGCCGTGGCCTTGCGCGAAATTCCCATCTTTGTGCTCCTTTGAAGGGGGGAAGGCCCAACGCTAGCCGCGCCACCGTTACGTTTGCGTGCCCTCGGCTTGGTGCACTGCAATGAGCAACGGGACCGGCGGCGCGCTACTGTGATTGCCCGCCATGACCGCCCGCCGAGCGCCTGCCGCCCGGCAGCGCCGACTGCGGACAGCCATGACGGCCGCCGTGCGATCCCGCACGGGTCCGGCCGTGCACGGCCGGGCTTCCCATCCACGCAAGGGAGGATCGGCCCCATGTCCCATTCCACGCACGAGATCCGCAACGTGGCCCTGGCAGGCCACCCCGGCGCCGGCAAAACAACGCTGTTCGAAGCCCTGCTGCATGCCGGCGGCGCCATCGGGGTGGCAGGCACCATCGAGCGCGGCAACACCGTCTCGGACCACGACCCCATCGAACGCCAGCGCGGCCACTCCATCGATGCCGCCATCGCCAGCATCGACCACCGCGCGGCCGACGGCCGGCCGGTCCACCTCACCCTCGTCGACACCCCCGGCTACCCGGAGTTCCGCGGCCCCGCCCTGGCCGCGCTCGACGCCGTTGAGACGGTCGTGGTGGTGGTGGACGCGGTCAACGGGGTGGAGCACGGCACCCGGCGGCTGATGGCGCGGGCAAGGGAGCGCGACCTGTGCCGGGCCATCGTGGTCAACCGCATCGATGCCGAAGGCGCGGATTGCGCTGGGGTACTGGAGGCGCTGCGCGAGGAGTTCGGACCCGAGGTGCTGCCGCTCAACCTGCCGGCGGACGGGGGCGCGAAGGTGGTGGACTGCTTCGGCCAGGCCGGCGGCGGGAGCGACCTGGGCGCGGTGGCGGACTGGCACCAGAAGGCGATGGACCAGGTGGTGGAGATCAACGAGTCGGTGATGGACCGCTACCTGGAGCTGGGCGAGGAAGGACTGTCGGGGGAGGAACTGCACGATGCTTTCGAGCAATGCATGCGCGAGGGCCACCTGGTGCCGGTGTGCTTTGCCTCGGCGCGCACCGGGACGGGCGTGCGCAAGCTGCTGGATGTGGCCGCGCGTCTCTTCCCGCATCCGGGCGAAGGCAATCCGCCCCCGTTCCTGAAGGGCCGGGGCGACGACGCCGTGCCGCTGGCGCTGTCCCCGGATCCGGATGCGCACGTGGTCGCGGACGTGTTCCGCATCGTCAACGATCCCTTCGTGGGCAAGCTGGGGATCTTCCGGGTCTACCAGGGCACGGTGAAGAAGGACTCGCAGCTGTTCGTGGACGATGGCCGCAAGCCGTTCAAGGTGGGCCACCTTTACCGCATCCACGGCAAGGACCACATTGAAATCGACCGCGCCGTGCCCGGCGACATCGCCGCGGTGGCAAAGATCGAGGAGCTCCACTTCGATGCGGTGCTGCATGACAGCCCGGACGCCGGGCACATCCACCTCAAGCCCATCGACTTCCCCAGGCCCATGTTCGGCCTGGCCATCCAGGCCGCCAGCCGGGGCCAGGAACAGAAGCTGGCCAACGCCCTGCACAAGCTTGCCGAGGAAGACCCCTGCTTCCACGTCGAGCATGAGGAAGAGACCAACGAAACCGTGATCCGGGGACTGTCGGACCTGCACCTGCGGATCAACCTGGACCGGCTCCGGGACCGTCATGGCGTGGAAGTGAAGACCAGCCCCCCGCGCATCGCCTATCGCGAGACGATCAGCGCCCCCGCCGAAGGCCATCACCGGCACAGGAAGCAGACCGGGGGCGCCGGGCAGTTCGGCGAGGTATTCCTGCGCATCGAGCCGCTGCCGCGCGGCGGCGGCTTCGAGTTCGTGGACGCGGTCAAGGGCGGCGTGATCCCCGGCCCGCTGATCCCCGCGGTGGAAAAAGGCGTGCGCGAGGTGCTGCGCGCCGGCGCCGTCGCCGGCTACCCGATCCAGGACGTGCGCGTCACCGTGCACGACGGCAAGCACCACCCGGTGGACAGCAAGGAAGTCGCCTTCGTCGCCGCCGGCCGCAAGGCGTTCCTGGATGCGGTCGCCAAGGCCCGGCCCCAGGTGCTCGAGCACATCGTCACCCTGGAGGTGCAGGCGCCCGAGGCGCACATGGGAGACATCAACGCCGGCCTTGCCGGCAAGCGTGCGCGCATCAACGGCACCGACGCCGCGCGCGACGGCGACATCGTGGTCAGGGCCCAGGTCCCGCTCTCCGAACTCGACGGCTACCCCGCCGAACTGAAGTCGATCACCGCCGGGCGCGGCCGCTACGCCATCGACTTCAGCCATTACGAGCCGGTGCCCCCGCAGGTGCAGCAGAAGCTGGCCGAAAGCTGGCGCCCGCGCCACGAGGAGGACTGACCCCGCCCATGTCCCGCGCTTCGGCCGCCGTCCTTGCCGACGCCATCCTGGCACTGCACGTGGGCGTCGTCGCCTTCGTCGTGCTGGGGACCGTGGCCATCCTCGCTGGCGGGCCGCTGGGCTGGCGCTGGGTTCGCAACCGCAGCTTCCGCATCATCCACCTGGCCCTCATGGCCTTCATCGCCCTGCAGGCATGGCTCGGCAAGCTGTGCCCGCTCACCGAATGGGAGCAGGCGCTGCGCCGGCGCGCTGGACATGACGCCTACGCCGGCTCCTTCATCGAACACTGGCTCTCCAGGCTCATCTACTTCGACCTGCCCTGGTGGTCCTTCGTGGCCGCCTACACCCTCGTCGCGATCCTGCTCATGGCCGCCTGGCGCCTGTGGCCACCCCGCCCACGCAGCCCCTGAAGCAGCCGCGCATCGTCCAAAAGTCCAAAACCCCCTGTTTTTTTGCGGTTTCCTATTGGCGCGCGCCCGCACATGGCCTACATTCCAGATGCCGAGCGATCGGCCAGACCACTCCACCATCCATCACGGAACAGGAAACATGGCGAAGAAAGCAGCAAAGAAGGCGACGACCAAGAAGCCCGCCGCGAAGAAGGCCGTAGCCAAGAAGGCGGCCGCTCCGAAGGCGATCAAGGAAACGCTGACCAAGTCCGGCCTGATCTCGCACATCGCCGAAACCAGCGGCGTGGCCGCCAAGGACGTGCGCGCGGTGCTGGCCTCGCTCGAGGACACCATCGCCGGCTCGCTGAGCAAGCGTGGCGTCGGTTCGTTCACCCTGCCGGGCATGCTCAAGATCACCTCGCAGAAGGTGCCCGCCAAGCCGCGCCGCAAGGGCATCAACCCCTTCACCAAGGAAGAGCAGTGGTTCGCCGCCAAGCCCGCCTCGGTCAAGGTCAAGGTGCGCCCGCTCAAGAAGCTCAAGGACGCGGCAGCCTGATCCATCCGTTCCGGGGCACTCACTGCTCCGGATCCAAAAGGCCGGCTCCAGGGGGGCCGGCTTTTTTGTGTGTGATTGTTCCCTGTGGGGTGGGGTTTGCGGTCGCTGACTTTGCGGTGAGCAGAAGGGCCCCGCCGTGGCCTGGAGGCCTTTTCGCGTAAGTAAAGGAGGAGGCCGCAGCGCAGCGGAGGCCGGGGGACATGGAGGCTGGAGGGCACCTCCGGCCGGCGCCCGCCGTCGCATCAGCCCACCGTCCTTTCATCGCCCGCAATCAACAATGCTGGCAATGGATCTTCCACGCGACAACGGAAAGCCCGAGCCACCCCGCAAGGATTACGCACGCGCAGCCCGCACATTTACCGCCTGGGCCATCGTGCTCATCGCCGGTGCCTATCTGGCCGCCTGGGCCTGGGAACAACCCTTCATGGCCAAACCCAGGATGGGCTGGGAGCTCGCGAGGATGGATCCGCCCGAGACCCTCTCCATGCCCGTGAGCGACGTCGACGCATCGCGCATCGCCGATACCTTCGGCGCCCCGCGCGGGGCCGATCGCCAGCACGAAGGCGTGGACATCTTCGCCCCCCGCGGCACCGACGTCCTCAGCGCCACCCCCGGCATTGTTGCTTCCATCCGCGAAACCGGGCTGGGCGGCCGCCAGGTCTGGATCCTCGGGCCGGCCCGCGAACGCCATTACTACGCCCACCTCGACGACTGGGCAGAAGGCCTCGCCGTCGGCGACATCGTCTTGCCCGGCACCGTGCTGGGAACCGTGGGCGATACCGGCAACGCGCGCGGCACCCCGCCACACCTGCACTACGGCATCTACGGCGCAGATGGCGCCTACGATCCCCTTCCGCTCCTGCTTGCCGCAGCCGGGCGGCTGGAGCAGGACGACGGCCCGCGCTAGCATCGACGCGCGGCCCGCACCGCCCCCGAGGAGCTCCCATGGGCAAGCGTTTCTGGATCTGCAGCATCGTGGTTTCGGTGGCCGCCATGGTGCTCGGCCTCATCGTCCACGGCCTGGTCCTGCGCGCGGACTACATCGCCCTGGCCGACCTTTACCGCAGCCGGGTCGAATCAAGTGCGCGCGCGCCCTGGGTATTGACCGCCTACGCCCTGATCGGCTTCGCCATGACCTGGCTCTACCACCGTCTGCACGAGGGTGACCAGGTACGACTCCGCAGCGGCCTGGAGTTCGGGCTGGCAATCGGCCTGGTCTCGTTCGTCCCGTGGCACATCCTGGTCTACGTCGGCCAGCCCCTGCCGCTGTCGCTGATGCTGCGGCAGTCGCTGCTGGACCTGGTTGCAGCCGGGCTCCTGGGGATGCTGCTGGCGTGGCTGCGGCCGCGCCGGCGCGTGCTGACCGCGCCGGACGGCTGACCCGTTCCGGATTCAGCGCCTGCGCTTGGGCTGGAGCATCGTCCCGGTGCAGTTGTCCGCGCCGCAGCGGCAGCCCCACAGTTTCTTGAGCTTCGGCGTGTGGCGCTCCTCGAGCACGATGCCGTAGTTGTAGGTCAGTTCCTCGCCCTTGGCGATGTCCTTGATCGCCTCGATGTAGACCTTGTCCTTCTCGGGGCGACCCTTGTCGTCCTCTTCCACCACCGCCTCGCAGTTGGGATCGCAGCTGTGGTTCATCCAGCGCGCGATGTTGGCGCTGACGTTGGCATCGATCACATACGTGTCGTTGAGGGTGAAGAGGAAGGTGTGGCCGTTCTCTTCCTGGCCGCCGTACTCCTCGTCCACTTCCTCATGGGTGCGCAGCGCGCCCTTGTAGCGGATCACGCGCTCGCCCTTGGCGATGTCCTGGGTGGCGAAGATGCCGTTGCCGTGGATCGGCGACAGCCGGGCTTCGACCTTCATCGGCTTTTTCGCCTTCCTGGACTTTTCGGCTTTCAGTGTCTTGGACATCGTGCGTGCGGGCCTGGCGGATGATCCGGGTATTGTCCATAACCCGGCGCGCGGATGCGAACGCCCGTGGATGCCGCGCCCCGCCTTCGACAGGCTCAGAACAGCCGCGGCCAGACGCCGGCCCAGAACACCGCCATGGCCAGGCCGAAGATTGTCCAGAACACGGTGCCCAGCGCCCGGGCCATGCGCCAGAGCACGAACAGGCCGCCTCCAGCGAGCAGCGCATGGATCAGGGGACGGGAACTGCGATCGGTATTGGCGTGCATGGCGGTCCTCCTGGGAGCCTGGCGTGGGGCAGGCACGGGGCCATGGTGCGGGAGGCCGGGCGCAGGCTGCAGTGGCGGCCATCGGGCATCGGCGGTGACAACCGTCATCGCACCGGCAACTGAACCCGGGCGCCGGGGTGTATTGAGCCGCGGACCGGCAAAGAGTACAATTTCGGTCCTGATTTGAGGCTCTGCATGCTCCGCGTTACCCGACTGACCGACTACGCCACCGTCGTGCTGACCGTGCTTGCCACGCAGCCGGAATCCGTGCTGAGCGCGGCCGAGCTGGCCGAGCGCTCGGGGCTGGAAGCCCCCACGGTGAGCAAGGTCCTCAAGCCGCTGGCACAGGCGGGCCTGCTGGAAGGCTTCCGCGGCGCCCGCGGCGGTTACCGGCTGGCGCGCCCCGCCAGCCAGATCAGCCTGGTCGAGATCGTCGAAGCCATGGAAGGGCCGCTGGCGATGACCGAGTGCAGCCTGGACGACCACGAGTGCGGCATTGCCCACCAGTGCGGCGTCCGCGCCAACTGGCGGCGCATCAACGATGTGATCGCCGCCGCGCTGGGCAACGTGAGCCTGGCGCAGATGCTTGAAGACGGCCCCATCCCCACTCCCCCTCCCACCGCGGCGAAACGGATCCCAGCCCGCCTCGCCGGCAACTGAACACAAGGCAGCCAATGGCCACCCAAGTGATTGAAACCCTGACCCCCGCCGAGGACGAGCCGATCGCGAACGCACTCGTCCACGAACAGCTCGGCCGCAAGTACGAGGCCGGCTTCGTCACCGACATCGAAACCGATTCGCTCCCGCCCGGCCTGGACGAGGACACCATCCGCGCCCTGTCGGCCAAGAAGAACGAGCCCGAATGGATGCTCGAATGGCGCCTGGCCGCCTATCGCCACTGGCTGACCATGCCGGTGCCGCGCTGGGCCCGGCTGAAGATCGCGCCGATCGATTTCCAGGCGCTCAGCTATTACTCCGCGCCCAAGGGCCCGAAGTACAAGTCCCTGGACGAGGTGCCGCAGGAGCTGCTCGACACCTACGAGAAGCTTGGCGTGCCGCTGCACGAACGCGCCCGGCTGGCCGGTGTCGCGGTGGACGCGGTGTTCGACTCCGTCTCCGTGGGCACCACCTTCCAGAAGGAGCTCAGGGAAGCCGGCGTGATCTTCTGCTCCATGTCGGAGGCCATCCAGGAACACCCGGAGCTGGTGAAGAAGTACCTGGGCACGGTGGTGCCGGTGGGCGACAACTACTTCGCCGCGCTGAACTCCGCGGTGTTCTCCGATGGCAGTTTCGTCTACATCCCCAAGGGCGTGCGCTGCCCGATGGAGCTGAGCACCTATTTCCGCATCAATGCGGAGAACACCGGC
>JAAYXJ010000092.1 GCA_012515985.1 Gammaproteobacteria bacterium | reverse complement strand
GGTGGCGGCGACCACGATGGTGTGGTCCATCGCGCCGTTCTCTTCCAGCCGGCGCACGATGTTGGCCACCGTGGAGGCCTTCTGGCCGATCGCCACGTACACGCACTTGATGCCGGTGCCCTTCTGGTTGATCACCGCGTCGATCGCCAGCGCGGTCTTGCCGGTCTGGCGGTCACCGATGACCAGCTCGCGCTGGCCGCGGCCGATCGGGATCATCGAGTCGACCGCCTTGTAACCGGTCTGCACCGGCTGGTCGACCGACTTGCGCCAGATCACGCCCGGCGCCACGCGCTCGACCGGCGCGCTGAGCGCGGCGTCGACCGGGCCCTTGCCGTCGATCGGCTCGCCCAGGGCGTTGACCACGCGGCCCAGCAGCTCGGGGCCGACCGGGACTTCCAGGATGCGGCCGGTGGTCTTGGCGGTGTTGCCCTCGCTCAGGTGCTCGTAGTCACCCAGCACCACGGCGCCGACCGAGTCGCGCTCCAGGTTCAGCGCCAGCGCGTAGGTGGCGGCGCCGTCGGCGGTCGCGGGCAGTTCGATCATCTCGCCCTGCATCACGTCGGCCAGGCCGTGGATGCGCACGATGCCGTCGGCAACCGAAGTCACGGTGCCTTCGTTGCGCGCCTCGGCGGACAGCTTGACCTTGTCGATGCGCGAGCGGATCAGCTCGCTGATTTCGGAAGGGTTGAGCGTGGTGGTTGCCATTGCGTCTTTTCCTGTCGGGCGGACCTGGGCCCGCCGTGGTGGCGGGTCGGGACCCGCCCTGTGGTGTTGTTTGGGTTCAGTGGGCCAACGCGGACTGCAGGCGCCCGAGCTTGCCCTTGAGCGAGCCGTCGATGACGACGTCGCCGGCGGAGATCACCGCGCCGCCGATGAGGCTTTCATCGATGGCGGTCTCGACCTTGACCTCGCGGCCGAAGCGGCGCTTGAGCGCCTGCCGCAGCTGCTCGACCTCGGCCTCGGGCAGCTCGGTGGCGGAGGTGATCGTGGCCAGCACCACCTGCTCGTCCTCGGCCCGCAGCTGCTCGAACAGGCCGGCGATCTCCGGCAGCACCGCCAGGCGGTCGTTGTCGGCCAGCTGGACCAGGAAACCGGCGAACTTGTCGCCCGCGCCCTCGGGCGCCAGCAGCGCCACCGCGTCCTGGCTGGTCAGGGCCGGGTGGCCCAGCAGCGCCTCGACCTGCGGATCGGCCGCCACCCGGGCGGCAAACGCCAGCGCCTGCGACCACTCCGCGGCCTTGCCGTCCTCGCGTGCCACCGCGAAGGCGGCGCGTGCATAGGGGCGGGCGATGGTGGTGGACATGGCCTCAGATCTCCGCGGCGAGTTCGTCGAGCAGGGCCTTGTGCGCCTGGGCGTCGATCTCGCGCTTGAGCAGGCGCTCGGCGCCGCTGACCGCAAGCAGCGACACCTGCTGGCGCAGCTCCTCGCGGGCGCGGGTGGCCGACGCCTCGATCTCGGCGTCGATCAGCGCCTTCTGGCGCAGGCCCTCGGTGACCGCCTCGGCCTTGGCGGCCTCCACGATCTGGGCGGCGCGCTTGTGCGCCTGGTCGATGATCTCGTTGGCCTTGGCGCGCGCCGCCTTCAGTTCGGCCTCGGCGGTTTCCTGCGCCTGGGCCAGCGCGCGCTGGCTGTTGTCGGCCGCGGCCAGGCCCTCGGCGATCTTCTTCTGCCGCTCCTCGATCGCATTGAGCAGCGGCGGCCACACGAAGGTGGCGATCAGCCAGATCAGGCCTGCGAAGGCCAGCGCCTGGGCGATTAGGGTCAGATTGATGCTCATCGTCGTGCTCTGCCTGTACTCGGTGCGCCCCGGCTCAATGGGCCGGGGCTGTCCGTGTCGCGACCGGGCGGACCTTCAGGTCCACCCGGCGCCCGTATCTGCGCAACCGTCCGGTTACGGGGTCAGGCCACCGACCAGGAACGGGTTGGCGAAGGCGAACAGCAGGCCGACGGCGACGCTGATGATGAACGGGGCGTCGATCAGGCCGGCGGTGATGAACATGCGCACCTGCAGCACCGGGATCAGCTCCGGCTGGCGGGCGGCGGACTCGAGGAACTTGCCGGCCATGATGGCCATGCCCAGGCCGGCGCCCAGCGCGGCCAGGCCGACCATGAGGCCAACAGCCATGGCGGTCGAGGCCTGGACGGAAGCGATGAGAGCGAGTGCGGTTTCCATGGTTGTCTCCAGAACGGCTTGCTAGTTGGAAGTTGAGGTGAGGGGTGGAACGGAATCAAAACCGGGATGTTGCGGCCGGTCAGTGGGAATCCTCGGCGAGGCTGAGGTAGACGATCGACAGCATCATGAAGATGAAGGCCTGCAGCGGCACCACCAGGATGTGGAAGATCATCCAGCCCAGGCCGAACACCGCGCCGCCCAGCACGCCCAGCAGCGCGGAGCCGCCGAGCACCCAGATCAGCAGGAACACGATCTCGCCGCCGAACATGTTGCCGAACAGTCGCATCGCCAGCGACACCGGCTTGGACAGCCACTCGACGATGTTGAGCAGCAGGTTGGCCGGCATCGCCCACTTGCCGAACGGCGTGACCAGGAAATCCTTGGTGAAGCCGCCGATGCCCTTGGCCCGCAGGCCGAAGAACAGGGTCAGGAAGAACACGCTGATCGACAGGCCCAGGGTGGCGTTGACGTCGGCGGTGGGCACCGGCTTCCAGTAGCCCACGCCGAGCAGCTCCAGCGGCTTGGAAATGAAGTCCGCGGGGATGAACTTCATCATGTTCATCAGCAGGATCCAGAAGAACAGGGTGATCGCGATCGGCGTCACCAGCTTGCTGGAACCGTGGTAGGTGTCGCGCGCCTGGCGGTCGACGAACTCGAGCAGGATCTCAACGAAGGC
>JAAYXJ010000091.1 GCA_012515985.1 Gammaproteobacteria bacterium | reverse complement strand
CCTAGACAATCGCTTGGGTATCCTGCCGCGATGCCAGGACGCACGCTCGCCCCCGCCCTCGCCGCGCTGTTGCTTCTCATGTCCGGTGCGGCACATGCGGTGCAGGTGGGCGAGGTCGTGATCCGCGGCCTGGACGACGAGATGGAAGAGAACGTGCGCGTCTCCCTGTCGCTGGGGGACGTGGGCGACGACGACATCTCGTTCCGCCGGCTGCGCTACATGATCGGCGTGGCGGAGGCCGAGGCCCGCGAAGCCCTGGAGCCGTTCGGCTACTACTCGCCCTCGATCCAGGTGCAGCAGTCGCGGGCCAACGGGCGGGTCGACGTGGAGATCACCATCGACCCCGGCGAGCCGGTGCGCGTGCGCAATTCGGACGTGGCGATCATCGGCGCCGGCAACCGCGACCGCTACCTGGCCCAGGACCTCGCCGATTTCGAGCCCGGCCCCGGGGAGATCTTCGACCACCGTCCCTACGAGGCGGGCAAGGCCCGGATCAGCCGCCGCCTGGCCGAACGCGGCTACTTCGATGCCGACTTCGCCGCGCGCAGGGTGGAGGTCACCCGCGTCGACCATGCAGCTGACATCGAACTGGTGTGGACCAGCGGCGAGCGCTACAACATGGGTCCGATCAGTTTCCAGCAGGAGCCGCGGGAGATCATCCACCCGCACCTGTTCGACCGCCTCGTGTACTGGAACGAGGGGGAGTACTACCACCAGGGACGGCTGGACCGCCTGCGCACCTCGCTGCAGCGCCTGGACTATTTCAGCGCGATCGACATCGAGCCGCGCCCGGCGGATGCGGACGCGGACCGCCGGGTGCCGGTGGACGTGCGCCTGACCCCCGCGCCGCGCAAGGTGCAGACCGCCGGCCTGAGCTACGGCACCGACAGCGGCGCGGGTGTGCGCCTGGGCGAGGAGCGGCGCTACGTCAACCGCCGCGGCCACAAGGCGCTGGCGCAGCTGGACTATGCGCAGAAGCGCAAGACGCTGACCCTGCAATACCGGATCCCCGCGTTTGCCTGGCTGGACGGCTGGTACACCGTCAGCCTGCAGGCCGCCGACGAGCAGACGCGGTACGTGGACACGCGCCGGATCGAGCTGGTGGGCAGCCGCAGCGGGCAGTACAACCGCCACCTCAACCTGGTGGCCTCTGCGCACGTGCTGCGCGAGCGCTGGTCCTACGTGGACCAGGACGACCCCGACGCGCCGCCAGAATACCGCTACGCCACCTTCAGCTATCCCTCCCTGCGCGCCGAGTACGTGGACGTGGATGACCGCATTTTCCCGCGCCGGGGCATCGGCGGGAACATCGTCCTGCGCGGGGGGGTCGAGGGCGCGGGCTCGGACGCGAGCTTCGCCCAGGTGCACGCGCGCGCCAGCTGGTACCGCGGCGTCGGCGAGCGCCACCGTCTGATCGTGCGCGGCGAAGCCGGCCACACCTGGACCGACGCACTGGTGGCCATGCCCCCGGCCCTGCGCTTCTACGCCGGCGGCGACCGCAGCATCCGCGGCTACGACTGGCGTGAGGTCGGACCGCGCCTTGGCGACTATGCGCTGGGCGCAAAGCACGTGTTCACCGGCAGCGTCGAGTACGAGCACTACTTCGAGAACGGCTTCGGCTTCGCGCTGTTCGCCGACAGCGGAAGCGCGTTCGACGACAGCCCCGACTGGCGCACCGGCGTGGGCGCCGGCGTGCGCTGGGCTTCGCCGGTCGGCCCGCTGCGGCTGGACATCGCGCGCGGGCTGGATGATCCGGACTCCGCGTTCACCCTGCACCTGGACATCGGCACGGTGTTCTGACGATGACCCGTCCTTCCCGCCCCGGCACCGGCCCCACGCCCGAACAGCGCGAAGAGCGGATCGCCGCGCTGCGCGCCAGGCGCCGGGCGCGGCTGCGGGTGCTGGCGATCCGCTCGGGCGTCGCCGCCGCGGCGCTGGTCGTGGTGCTCCTGTTTGCCGCGTACTGGCTGCTGATGACGTTTGGCGGGCGCGATTTCCTGCTCTCGCAGATCACCGCGCGCCTGCCGGCGGGCACCAGCCTGGCCTGGGAGCGCGCGGAGGGCTCCGCCTCGGGGCCGCTGAGCCTGTTCAACGTGCGCTTCGTGCACATGACCTGTCCGGACGACGCCGACGGCGAACCGGTCGCGTACGGCAACTGTGGTGAACACCGGATCCTGGTGTTCACCGCGCAGCGTGTGACCATCGACCCGGCGCTGCTGCCCCTGGCCGGGCGCCTGCTGCGGCTGGACGTGCTGGACGTGGAGAACGCGGTGCTGTCGCTGCCCCCGGCCGTCGAGGACGACGAACCGTTCCGGCTGCCGACCTGGCCGGACTCCCTGCCCGACATCGGCCCCCTGCCGCTGTCGCTGCAGGCCGCGTCGATCCGCGTCGATGACCTGCGGGTGATCCGCGAAGGCCAGCCGCTGGTACAGGTGCACCAGGTACGCGGCGGGCTCAACGCCGCCGACGGGCTGCTGGAACTGGAGCAGGTGCGGGTGGCCAGCGACCGCGGCCGTTTCAACCTGCATGGGCACTATGCCCCCCGCGACAACCACGCGGTCGACCTCACCGGCGGCGCGGTGCTGCCGGCGCCGCCCGGGCGGACGCGTCCCAACTTCGGCCTGGTTGCGCGCGGCGACGCCGCGCACCTGGACCTGGTGGTGACCGGACATGCCCCTTCGCCAGTGCTGGCAACGCTGGCACTGCGCGGCGGAACCGATCCGGACTGGCGCCTGGAGGCACGCACGTCCGCCCTGGACATCGGCTTGCTGGCCGGCGGCGGCGAGCCGGGCACGCCGCTGGCGCTCGACCTCGTGGCCGATGGCAGCGGCGGACAGGCGGAACTTGCGGGAACGGTTTCTTACGGGGAGGTTGCCGCCACGGTGCTGCCTTCCACGCTGGTGCTCGAGGACCAGGTGCTCGAACTGGACCCGTTCGTGGTGGAGCTGATGGGCGGCCGCGTGGCGGTGCGCGGAAGGGCGGACTTCAGCGACGCGGACGCGCCGCCCCAGGGGCGGTTCTCCGTGGCCGCAGATGGACTGGCGTGGCGCGGCGCCAGCGGCGCCGACGGCGGGCCCGGCCCTGCGGTCGTCGCCGATGCCCGCCTCGGCCTGGCCGGCACCCTGGAAAGCTGGGCCGTCGTCGGCCGCGCCGGCCTCACCCGCGACGGGCTGTCCGCCGATCTCGAACTTGACGCCCGCGGCAACATGGAAGGACTGGAACTGCGCCAGTTCGTGGCCGCAACGCCCGGCGGCAGCATGCGGGCAGGCGGCACGCTGGCATGGTCCCCGGCGCTGTCCTGGGACCTGGAGGCAACGCTGGACGGCTTCGACCCCGGCTACGTCGCCCCCGACTTCAGTGGCGCCGTCGACGGCGTACTCACAAGTCAGGGCCGGACCCGCCAGGACGGCGGCCTCGAGCTCGAGGTGGAACTGGCCGACCTGGGTGGCAGCCTGCGCGGGCGGGCGCTGGACGGGCGCGGGCGTTTTGCCATGAGCGCGGCGCCCACCGCCGCGGCCGGAGCCCCCGCACGCTACGACGGCGAGCTGGCGCTTGCCGTGGGCGACAGCCGGGTGGATGCAACCGCCCGCGTCGGCGACCGCCTCGACGTGGACGCCCGCTTCTCGCCGCTGTACCTGTCCGACCTGCTGCCCGGCGCGTCCGGGCGTCTGGAAGGCACGGCGGGCATCGACGGCCGGCGCGCGGCGCCGGAGATCACGATCGACCTGTCCGGCAGCGCGCTGGCCTGGGGTGATTACGGCGCGCAGCAGGCCACGGTCCGCGGCCGGCTGCCTTGGCGCGGTGCCGCCGGCCAGCTGCAGGCCGATGCCGCCGGGATCGATGCGGGCGTGGCGCTGGCCGCCGTTTCTGTCCAGGCGCGCGGCACGATGGAGTCGATGCAGGTCGACGGGCGCGCGCGCGGTGACATCGGCGCACTCGACGTTTCCGCGGCGATGGGCCTGCGCCAGCAGCGCCTGCAGGGCACCGTCCAGGCCCTGCGCCTGGCGCCTTCGCGCGGTGCCGCCTGGAACCTGCGCAGCCCGGCTGGTTTCGCCCAGGGCAGCGGCGGCTGGCGGCTGTCGCAAGCGTGCTTCGCCAGCACCGTGGGCGGCGCGCTGTGCGTGGAAGCCGACTGGCCCCGCACCGGGGTTGCCGTGAGCGGCACCGGATTGCCACTGGCATTGGCCGAGCCGTGGCTGCCCGAGCGCGACGACGGCGCCGCCTGGGCGCTGCGCGGCGAGGTGGACATCGATGGCCGGCTGCGCCCGGCCGGAGGCGCATTCGCCGGTCACCTGACGGCACGCTCCGCCGGCGGCGGGGTGCGCCTTGGCCGGCGCGCCCGCCGCGATGCGCTGGGCTACTCGGACCTTGCACTGGAAGCGGAATTCACGCCGCAGCAGATCCAGGCCAGCTTCTCAAGCGTGCTTGACGACTCCGGGACGGTGCGCGCGCAGGTGCAGACCGGATGGGACGCCTACTCGCCGCTGGCGGGCAGCATCGACGTGGACATCAGCGAACTGGTGTGGGTGGAGCTGTTCTCGCCCGACATCGTCGAGCCGCAGGGGCGGCTTGTGGGCGAGGTTGTCCTCGGGGGCACCCGGGCCGAACCGGCGCTGGGCGGGCAGGCGAGGCTGACCGGGTTCACCACCGAACTGCCGGCGCTGGGCATCCTGCTGGAGGACGGTAACGTCCGCCTGGACGCCCGCGGCGACGGAACTGCCACCATTGCCGGCAGCGTGCGCTCGGGCGAAGGGACGCTGACCATAGACGGCAGCCTTGGCTGGGGCGGCCCGGCCGCGGCGCCGCTGGTGCTGGAAGTGGGCGGCGAGGACGTGCTGGTTTCCAACACCCGCGACCTGCATGCCGTGGCCAGCCCCGACATCCGCGTGCTCTACGCGGCGGGCCGGCCGCTGGAAGTCTCCGGGACGGTGCTGGTGTCCGAAGGACGGATGGACCTGGAACGCCTGAGCGACGGCGGCGTCGCCCCCTCGCGCGACGTGGTGGTGCTGGACCCGGTCGACCCGGACCGCGGCCCGCCGATGGCGATGCAGCTGGACCTGGGCCTGGAGATGGGCGACGACGTGGTGCTCAGCGGCTTCGGCCTGGAGGGCACGCTTGGCGGGCGGCTGCGGGTGCGCCAATTCCCCGGCCGCGACATGCGCGGCAGCGGCACGCTGCAGGTCGGCGGGCGCTACGAAGCCTACGGCCAGGAGCTGGTGATCACCCGCGGCAACCTGACCTGGAGCAACGACCTGATCGCCGACCCGGTGCTGGACATCCGCGCGATCCGCCGGATCGAGGCCGAGGACATGACCGCTGGCCTGGATGTCACCGGCCGCGCGTCGTCCCCGCAGGCGAACGTCTGGACCGACCCCAGCCGGGACCAGTCCGAGGCGCTGGCCTACCTGGCCCTGGGGCGCTCGCTGTCCAGCGTCACCGGCGACGAGGGCCGGGAACTGGACGCCGCGGCGGCCGCGCTGCAGGCCGGTGGCGGCATCCTGGCTTCCCAGCTGGGCGCCGGCCTGGGCCTGGATGACGCGGGCGTGAGCCACTCCCGCGCCCTGGGCGGCAGTGTGATCGGGGTGGGCAAGCAGCTTTCGCCGCGCCTGTACGTGGGCTTCGGCGTGTCGCTGCTGGGTACGGGGCAGGTGCTGACCCTGCGCTACCTGCTCGCGCGCGGCTTCGACCTGGAGATCGAGTCGAGCAGCCTGGAGAACCGCGGCTCCATCAACTGGCGCCGGGAAACCGACTGAAGGCCCGCTGGCGAGGGCTCAGGCAAGGCCGGCGCGGCTGAGCGCACGGCCCACTGCTTGCAGCGCCCTGCCGGCATTCTCCGGCTCTCCGAAGTCGCGGATGCATGCCACGACGATGGTGGCCTGCCCGGGGTCGGCGGCACCCAGCACCCCGGCCTGGCAGGCGCGCTGGAAGCCGGTCCCGGACGCCGCCGCAAAGTCGGTTCCGCTTGGCAGTCCGTCTTCGATGCCGCCGCCGGCCGGTCGCGCAGCGCGCATGTGGTCGAGCAGCCGGCGCATGCTTTGGGGGGGGAGAGCAGCTGGCCAGTGACCAGCTGCTCGAGCATGTCGGCGAACATCTCCAGCGGCCAGGCATTGCTGCCGGTGGCGTGGAACTCCTCGAAAACCCCCTCCAGGCTGGCATGCGCGAGGTCATCGCGCTCCACGTCCAGCAGCGCCGCGAGCTGGTCCAGGCGCGCCTCGCCCTCGCCCGCCTCCTGCACGCGGATCATGTCGGTGTTGGTGAGTTTGGCCACGCCCGGGTGCAGCCCGCCGTAGGCCGCGTAGCGCTCCTGCAGGTGGGTGGTGACCTGGCCAAAGCCGCGGCCGATCCATTCGCGAACCCGGCGGTTGAGGTCGACCTCGCCCACCCGCCGGATCAGCATGTCAGTGGCGACGGTGTCGCCGTCGCGCAGCGACTTCTCCAGCAGGGCGGCGATCGTGGACTCTTCACCGGGTGGGCGCGAGCGCAGCGTCCCGGGGCCGTCGACGAGGTCGGCCTCGCGCAGCGCGATCGTTTCATCCAGGCCCAGGTTGCCCGCATCAACCTGCTCCAGCACCGCGATCGCGACGGCCACCCGGACGGTCGCGCCCAGGTACCAGGCCTCATCGTCACCCATGTCCAGGCTCCCGGCCCCGTCGCCAAGGTGGCGCACGTAGACGCCCAGGGAACCGGGCGTCTGGAGATCGACCTCGGCCAGGTCCCCCGACAGCGGGTTGAGCCATGCCGGGGCTTCCACGTCGCCGGGCGTGTATTCATTGCCTGCGTCGGGCCGGGCCGGATCCGCGTCCGCGGGCGGCCCGGCCCCCGGGGCGTCCGGCTGGCAGGCGGACAGCAGGAGTGCGGCGGCAATCGCCGCAAACCAGCGGCATGTGGATCGTCGGGGCATGCGTCACCGGGGTGCGGGAATGCCGGAGCAATAACCCGCCAGCGGTGACGGGCGCGCCAATTCCACCGCGCCGGCCGGCGCCTCGCCCCCGGCTTCTGCTACGGTCCTGCGGCCCATGCCGTTCAAAGGAGTCCCGATGTCCGTGCCCGCCCGCCGCGCCGCGGCAACCTGGTCCGCCCGCGTCAGCGGCCTGATCCTGGCCCTGGTGTTCGCGGTCCCGATGGCCGCCGTGCAGGAGCAGCCGCCGTCCCCCCTGGAAGGGATCGAAAGCTTCGTCGAGCGCGGCATGCGCGACTGGGGCATCCCTGGCCTTGCGGTGAGCGTGGTCAAGGATGACGAGCTGGTCTGGGCACGCGGCTTCGGGGTGCGGCGGCTGGGCCATCCGGAGCCGGTCGACGCGGACACACTGTTCAACGTCGCCTCGGTCTCCAAGGCGTTCAACGCAGCGGCGCTCGGGCTGCTGGTGGACGAGGGCCGGATCGGCTGGGACGACCCGGTGGTTGAACACATCCCGCAGCTGCGCCTCTACGACCCGTACGTGACCCAGGCCGCGACGATCCGCGACATGCTGGCGCACAGGGTCGGCCTGGGCCGGCTGACCGGCAACCGCCTGCGCTGGATTTCCGCGCGCGACCGCAGCGAGCAGATCCAGCGCCTGCGGCACCTGGAGCCGGAGATCGGCTTTCGCGAGGGCTATGTCTATTCCAACGTGCTGTACATGGTGGCCGGCGAGGTGGTGCCGGCGGTGACGGGCACCGGCTGGGAAGCATTCGTCGAGCAGCGGCTGTTCGCGCCGCTGGGCATGCGGCGCAGCCTGGCCGGCGGCAGCCGCCTGGACGACTCGGGCAACGTCGCCTGGCCGCACCAGGAGATCGACGGCGAGGTGGTGGAAATCCCCCGGCGCAACTTCGACGCGGTGGGGCCCGCCGCGTCGGTGCACTCCAGCGCGCGCGAGATCGCCAACTGGATGCGCCTGCACCTGGGCACCCCGGGCGAGTTCGAGGGCACGGCGCTGCTCGGGCGCGAAACGGTGGAGGAGATGCACCGCGCCCAGAACATCATCAGGCGGCCGGCGTTCGAGCCGCTCGCCGCCTACGGCCTGGGCTGGCGGCTGGGAACGCACGAGGGACGGCACACCTCATCGCACGGCGGCGCGGTGGACGGCATGAACACCCTGCTGATGCTGCTGCCGGAGGAAAACCTCGGCATCTTCATCACCACCAACACCTTCAACGGCTTCACCGGCGCGCTGGCGGCGCACATCATGGACGCCTACCTGGGGATCGAAGGCCGTGACCGACACGCGGAAAGCTGGCAGCGGCACGTGGAGCAGAAGGCGCGCGTGCAGGCCGGGCGCGACGCGATCCACGCCGCCCGCATCCGCGGCACGCGCCCGTCCGGGCCGCTGGGGGATTTTGCCGGCGGCTATGACGACGCCCTGTACGCAGACGCGAAAGTGGAGCTGGAAGGCGGCCGCCTGGTGCTGACCCTGTGGGACGATCCCCTGCAGGTGGCCGACCTGGAACACTGGCATCACGACACCTTCCGCGCCATCTGGCGCAACCCGGCGATGCGCGAGGAGTTCGTCTGGTTCACCCGCGGCCGGGACGGGACCGTCGACGGCCTGCACATCGACTGGAACCTGCGCCCGGCGATGCTGCAGGTGGGCGCCTACCCTTCCTCCTACAGGCGCGTGGCCAGCTTCCGGCGCGTGGCGCCGCAGGACTGACCGCTGGTGGGCAACCGCCCTCCACCAGGGCAGGCGAACAGGCAATAAAAAGCCCCGCAGGCAGGGGGGGCCGGCGGGGCTCGGTGGAACGGGACTCGGGGAGAAGTCTTTCGTTCCAGATCACTCCAGGGGAAGGGAGAGATCAGCGACAGACGTTGCATCTGTCGCGACCTATATGACCACCGGACACATGGATGGTTCGTGAAGATTCCGTACCATTTGCGGATTGATTCAGCCGCCGTTTATTGGCGGGACGGGACGGGGCGTCATTGCCCCGTATTTTCCTTTCAATTCAGTGACTTGAGGCCGCCTATCGGCGCAATTGACCACCTCAATGCGCCTCATCCCAGTTGGCGCCGACGCCGCTTTCCACCAGCAGCGGCACTTCCAGCGCGGCGGCCCCGGTCATCCGCGGCACCACCTCGGCCAGCAGCGTGTCCACAAAGCCCGCCTCGGACTCGAAGACCAGCTCGTCATGCACCTGCAGGATCATGCGCGCGCGGCCGCCCTGGCCGGCCAGCCAGGCGTCGATGTCGATCATCGCCCGCTTGATGATGTCGGCGGCCGTTCCCTGCATCGGCGCGTTGATCGCGGCGCGTTCGGCGCCGGCGCGCAGGCCCTGGTTGCGGGCACTGATGTTCTCCAGGTACAGGCGCCGCCCGAACACGGTCTCGACATAGCCCTGTTCCCGCGCCTGCTCGCGGGTGCGGTCCATGAACTCGCGCACGCCGGGGTAGCGGGAGAAATACAGGGCGATGTAGTCCTGCGCCTGGCCGCGGTCGATCCCGAGGTTGCGGGCCAGGCCCCAGGCGCCCATGCCGTACATCAGGCCGAAGTTGATGGCCTTGGCGGCGCGCCGCTCGTTGGGCGTCACCTCCTCGAGCTTGCGGTCGAACACCTCCGCGGCCGTGGCGGCATGGATGTCCTTGCCCTCGGCGAACGCGCGCAGCAGGCCCTGGTCGCGCGACAGGTGGGCCATGATCCGCAGCTCGATCTGCGAGTAGTCGCAGGCCACCAGCACGTTGCCCTCGTCGGCGATGAAGGCGCGGCGGATGCGGCGCCCGTCTTCGGTGCGGATGGGGATGTTCTGCAGGTTCGGGTCCGACGATGCCAGGCGCCCGGTGGCGGCGCCGGCCTGGTGGAAGCTGGTATGCAGCCGCCCGGTCTCCGGATTGATCATCTCCGGCAGCTTGTCGGTATAGGTGCTGCGCAGCTTCGACAGGCCGCGGTACTCGAGGATGATCCGCGGGAGTTCGTGCTGGTCGGCGATCGCCTCCAGCGCTTCCTCGTTGGTGCTGGGCTGGCCCTTGGGCGTCTTCACCAGCGCCGGCAGGCCCAGCTCGTCGAACAGCAGCGCCTGCAGCTGCTTGGGCGAGTCCAGGTTGAAGGTGCGCCCGGCCAGCCCGGTGGCCTTCTGCTGGGCGGCCAGCATGCGCCGCGAGAGGTCGGCGCTCTGCCGGCGCAACTCCTCGCCGTCGATGCGCACGCCGTGGGCCTCGATCCGCGCCAGCACCGGCACCAGCGGCATCTCGATCTCGCGGTACACCTTCTCCAGCGACGGCACGGCCTCAAGCTTCGGCTTGAACTGCCGGTGCAGGCGCAGGGTGATGTCGGCGTCCTCGGCGGCGTATTCGGTGGCGTCCTTGATCGGCACCTTGGAGAACGGGATCGCCTTGGCGCCCTTCCCGGCGACATCCGCATAGGGCGTGCAGCGGAAGCCCAGGTAGCGCAGCGCCAGCGAGTCCATGTCGTGGCGGCTGGCCGAGGCGTTGTGGACGAAGCTTTCAAGCATGGTGTCGTCGGCGTAGCCCTGCACGTTGACGCCGTGCCGGCGCAGCACGTGGATGTCGTACTTGCCGTGGTGGCCGATCTTGCGCCGGGCCGGGTCCTCGAGCAGCGGCCGCAGCAGGTCCAGCGCCTCGGCCATGTCGATCTGGGCCGGCGCGCCGCCGTGGTCGTGGCCCAGCGGGACATATGCGGCCTTGCCGGGTTCCACCGCGAAGCTGATGCCAACGAGGTTGGCGCGCAGTGCATCGAGCGCGTCGGTCTCGGTATCGAAGGCGAACTCGTCGGCGCCGCGCAGGATTTCCACCCACTCCCCGAGCCGCGCGCGATCCATCACCGCCTCGTATTCGCCGGGCTCGGCCAGCGCCGGATCCAGCCCGCCCGCAGCGGGCGCGGCGGCGGCGCGTGCGTAGCCCGCCTCGGTGCCGCGCACGCTGCCGGGGGTGTCGGCAACCGGTGCGGGCACCGCCTCGCCGCCGCCGGCGGCCTCAAGCTCGCGCAGGGCCTGGGTGAACCCGTAGCGGGTGTAGAGCCCCCGCAGCGCCTCCACGTCGGGCTCGCGCAGCGGCAGGCCCTCCGGCCCCCGGTCCAGCGGCACGTCGGTGCGGATGGTCACCAACTCGCGGTTGAGCGGCAACCGCTCCAGCGCCGCGCGCAGGTTGTCGCCCACCTTGCCCTTGATGCTGTCGGCGTTGGCGATCACCCCGTCCAGGGAGTCGTACAGGCCCAGCCATTTGGCGGCGGTCTTGGGCCCGCACTTCTCCACGCCAGGGACGTTGTCCACGCTGTCGCCCATCAGCGCCAGCAGGTCGATGATCTGGTCCGGCCGCACGCCGTACTTCTCCATGACGGCCTCGTCGCTGTCCATGCGGCTGCCGCTCATGGTGTTCACCAGGGAGATGCCCGGGCGCACCAGCTGCACGAAGTCCTTGTCGCTGGTGGAGACCGTGACGTCCAGGCCTGCCTCCGCACCGGCCACGGCCAGGGTCCCGATCACGTCGTCTGCCTCCACCCCGTCCACGCGCAGGATGTCGATGCCCAGCGCTTCGACCACGTCGCACATCGGCTGCACCTGCACCCGCAGGTCGTCGGGCATGGGCGGGCGGTTGGCCTTGTACTCCGGGTACAGCTCGTCGCGGAAGGTCTTGCCGGGCGCATCCACCACAAAGGCGATGTAGTCGGGCTTTTCCTTGAGCGTGGCGCGCAGCATGTTGACCACGCCGAACAGCGCGCCGGTGGGCTCGCCCTGGGCGTTGGTGAGCGGCGGCAGCGCGTGGAAGGCGCGGTAGAGGTAGCTGGAACCGTCGATCAGCACGAGTCGTTTCATGCCTGCGATTCTACGCGCCGCCCGGTGGCGTGCCGCCGGGCGCAGCCGCGGTCACGGCACGCGGGCGCCCCAGACCCCATAATCGTTGCCGACATGACCACGGAGTCCGCCATGAAGGCCCTGATCCTCGCCCCGCTGCTGCTGCTTGGCGCCTGCGCCACCCAGATGGGCGGCACCGCCGCAGGTATCCCCGAGATCCCGGCCGACGCCACCCAGGCGGTGCGCACCGAGGCCAACGGCGATGTGATCACCGAGTACCGCGTCGGCGGGCAGATCCGCGTGGTCAAGGTGCAGCCGCCGCGCGGGCCGGCGTACTACCTCTACGACCGGGACGGCCAGATCGTCTCCACCCGCGAGGGCGACAACCCGCCGCAGACGTATTTCAGGCTGTTCGACTGGTGAACCGGTGCCGGCACCGGGCCGCCGGCTCAGCCGGGCCTGGTGCCGTGGCCGCCGAAGGCATCGCGCAGCGCCGCCACCACCCGGTCGCCGAAGCCTTCCGCATCGCGTGAGCGCAGCCTGGCGATCATCGCCTGGGTGATCACCGGGGCCGGCACGTCGAGTTCCAGCGCTTCGGCCACGGTCCAGCGCCCCTCCCCGGAATCGGCGACGTACGGGGCGATCGCCGAGAGGCCCGGATCGGCTTCCAGCGCGTCGGCGGACAGCTCCAGCAGCCACGAACGGATGACGCTGCCATCGCACCAGATCCGCGCCACCTGCGCCGGATCGGCCACCAGGTCGTCGCGCCGGTGCAGCACCGCCAGGCCTTCGGCATAGGCCTGCATCAGCCCGTACTCGATCCCGTTGTGGATCATCTTGGCGTAGTGCCCGGCGCCGGCCGGGCCGACGTGCCCCCAGCCGCTCCCGGGGTCCGGCGCGAGCGCCTCGAACACCGGCCGGAGCCGCGCCACCGCGTCCGCTTCCCCGCCGATGGTCAGGCAATAGCCATGTTCAAGGCCGTGGAGGCCGCCGCTGGTCCCCACGTCGAGCCATTGCACGCCGCTTCCGGCCACGCGTGCCGCGCGCGCCTGGCTGTCCCTGTAGAGACTGTTGCCACCGTCCACCACGAGGTCCCCCGGCGCCAGCAGCGGAAGCAGCTCATCCAGCACCGCGTCCACCACCGCGCCCGCCGGCACCATCAGCCAGATTGCGCGCGGTACCGCCAGCGTCGCGACCAGCGCCGGCAGCGACGCCTCGGCCTGCAGCCCGCGGGCCGAAGCCTGCGCGCGAGCTTCCTCTTCCGCATCGAAACCGGTGACCCGGTGCCCTGCCTGCAGCAGGCGTGCGGCCATGTTCGCGCCCATGCGGCCCAGGCCAACCATGCCCAGTTCCATTCCAGACTCCCGATTGAGAAGAGCTCCAACCCTCGCACCGCGCGCGTCGGCCTGGTGTCGCGGGCCCTCAGCCACCCTGCGGCGGAAGCAGGCGAGCGCCGCGCAGCTGGGGACGGCCGTCGACCACGTCGGCCCACACCGCGTGGGCGATGCCCGCATGCAACACCAGCCGCGGGAAGCCGCTCGCGTGGCCGCGCGCCTGCAGGCTGGCGACCTGCTGCCGCCCCAGTTCGCGCGAAAGATCGGGCGTGAAGCGCGCGTACCAGAGCGACTGGCCCTGCGCCTCCTCGCGCAGCCACAGCGCAGCGGCCTGGTGGCCGTCCAGGGCCACCGCCACCCGGCCCAGCACGTTTCCGCCGGAGTCGAGCACCTGCGGCGGGTCGAACGAGTCGCCGGCATCGGCGCTGTGGGCCATGCGCAGTTCCGGCTCCCCGCCGCCCTGCGTATACCAGGCTGCCACCACCGCGTGGCCGTGGCCGGCCGCGGACGGCCCGTTGACCGGGCAGCCTTGCACCCGCCAGTCGTCCGCATGGACGCGCCTGGGCGCCGTCCAGACGTTGCCTTCGAGCCGCGAGACCAGCACATCGCGGATTTCGTCCGGGCTGCGGCCACGGTAGAACAGCAGCGGCCCGCGCGAGGTCAGCGCCACGCTGGTCGGGCAGCAGTCGCACACGCGGGTGTCGATCACGGACTCGAGCACCAGCCGCTGCGCCGGATCCACCAGCGCCGCGCGCAGGGCCATGGCGCCGCCGCCGGCGTGACCGGCGGGATCATGCGTTTCGTGACCGGCGTGGCCGCCGCCGGCCGTGGCCCGGCCGTCGAGCCAGGCGATGCCGAGCAGGTCAGTGCCGTGCGGCCACAGCGACGCGAAGCCGTGTTCGGTGCGGGTGCCGTCATCGTGCGGGACCAGCGGCGGCGACCAGTTGGCGCCATCCGGCGAGCGCACCAGCGCGATGTCATAAGCGGAGGGTGCCTCGCCGCTCTTCTGCAGCCAGTGCGCCCAGATGGCGCCGTCCAGGCTGGCGGCGATGTGCGGCGTGTCGGCCCAGTTGACGAACATGCGGTTGCCGATGGCGATCGTCATCGGCGCGCGGGTCCAGCGTTGCTGGCCGGTATCCCAGGTGCTGTAGCGGAAGGAATGGCGCCGGCCGGGCTGGGTATCGATCCAGGACAGCATGATGGTGCCGGCATGGCTCAGGGTCAGGTCCGCGGCGCTGGTGCCGGGGACCGCGCCCGGTAGCGGCCAATCGACCACCTGCAGCTCACCCGGAGCCGCCGCCACGGCGGCCGCCGGGTCGTCCGCGCCACTGCATCCGGCCAGCAGCGCCAGTGAAAGCAGCCCCCCGAGCATGATCCGCATCATGCTTCCAGCCTACCGCGTTCCGCTCCGGTCCGGCGCGCCGGGCAGCGCAGGGCGCGGTTGTCAACGGTGACCTTGGCGCCCCGCGGGGGCGACAATCGGCGGTCCTGCGGCTCGCCGCGCCTGCAACATGTCCGATGCCAGAGATGTCCCCGGCCCTCGCGGCCCGCATTGCCCAGACCATCGCCGATGAGATCGGCGCCCGCCGCAGCCAGGTGGAGGCCGCCGTCGGCCTGCTCGACGAGGGCGCGACGGTGCCGTTCATCGCCCGCTACCGCAAGGAGGTGACCGGCGGGCTGGACGATACCCAGCTGCGCGACCTGGAAACGCGCCTTGGCTACCTGCGCGAGCTGGAAGACCGCCGGGCAAGCATCCTGGCCAGCGTCCAGGAGCAGGGGAAGCTTACCGATGAGCTGCGCGCGGACATCGAGGCGGCGGACAGCAAGTCGCGGCTGGAGGACCTGTACCTGCCCTACAAGCCCAAGCGGCGCACCCGCGCGCAGATCGCCCGCGAGGCGGGACTGGAACCGCTGGCCGACGGCCTGCTGGCGGATCCGGCGCTGGTGCCCGAGGAGTTCGCGGCGCAGTTCGTGGATGCGGAGAAGGGCGTGGCTGACGCAAGGGCCGCACTGGAGGGCGCTCGCGCGATCCTGCTTGAGCGCTGGGCCGAGGACGCCGGACTGGTGGGCGAGCTGCGCGAGTGGCTGGGCCGGGAAGGCGTGATCCGCTCGAAGGTGATCGAAGGCAAGGAGGCGGCCGGGGAGAAGTTCCGGGACTACTTCGACCACGCCGAGCCGCTGGCGAAGATTCCCTCCCACCGCCTGCTGGCGCTGTTCCGCGGCCGGCGCGAGGAGTTCCTGGCCCTGGACCTGGAGCCGGGCGCCGACCCGGACGCCGGCCATGCCTACGCCGAGGGCAGGGTGGCCCTGCGGGCCGGGATCGAGGACCGCGGCCGCGCGGCCGACGCCTGGCTTCGCACCGCGTGCCGGCTGGCATGGAAGGCCAGGTTGCACCTGCACCTCATGTTGGACCTGTTCAACCAGGCCCGCGAAAAGGCCGAAGCCGAGGCGATCGCCGTGTTCGGCGACAACCTCAAGGACCTGCTGCTGGCCGCCCCCGCCGGGCCCCGGGCCGTGCTCGGGCTTGACCCGGGCCTGCGCACCGGGGTGAAGGTGGCGGTGGTGGATGCCACCGGCAAGCTGGTGGCGACCGACACCATCTGGCCGCACGAGCCGCGGCGCCAGTGGGACCGCTCGCTGGCCACGCTGAAGGCGCTGTGCACCGCGCACGGCGTGAAGCTGGTGGCGATCGGCAACGGCACCGCATCGCGCGAGACCGACCGGCTGGCCGGCGAGCTGCTGAAGCTGGCGCCGGAGCTGAAGATGCAGAAGATCGTGGTCAGCGAGGCCGGCGCGTCGGTGTACTCGGCCTCGGAGCTGGCGGCGAAGGAATTCCCGGACCTGGACGTGTCGCTGCGCGGCGCCGTCTCGATCGCGCGCCGCCTGCAGGATCCACTGGCCGAACTGGTGAAGATCGAGCCCAAGGCCATCGGCGTGGGCCAGTACCAGCACGACGTGGACCAGTTCAAGCTGGCGCGGGCGCTGGATGCGAAGGTGGAGGACTGCGTGAACGCGGTGGGCGTGCACGTCAACACCGCCTCCGCGCCGCTGCTGGCCCGCGTCTCGGGCCTGTCCCCTACGGTGGCGGCGAATATCGTTGCCCATCGCGACGCCAACGGCCCGTTCAAGCGCCGCAGGGACCTGTTGAAGGTGCCGCGCCTGGGCGAGAAGACCTTCGAGCAGTGCGCGGGCTTCCTGCGCATCGCCGATGGCGACGAGCCGCTGGACGCATCGGCCGTGCATCCGGAGGCCTATCCGGTGGTGGAGCGCATCGTCGCCGCGACCGGCAAGCCGATCCGCGCCCTGATCGGTGACGCCGGCTTCGTGCGCACCCTCAAGCCGCGCGAGTTCACCGACGAGCGCTTCGGCGAGCCCACCGTGCGCGACATCCTCGCCGAGCTGGAGAAGCCCGGCCGCGACCCGCGCCCGGAGTTCAAGGCGGCGGTGTTCGCCGAGGGCGTGGAGGACATCAAGGACCTGCGCGAGGGCATGGTGCTCGAAGGCGTGGTGAGCAACGTGGCCGCGTTCGGCGCCTTCGTCGACATCGGCGTGCACCAGGACGGCCTCATCCACATCTCCGCGCTGAGCGACCGCTACGTCAAGGATCCGCGCGAGGTGGTGAAGGCCGGCGACATCGTCAAGGTCAAGGTGCTGGAGGTGGACGTGGCGCGCAGGCGCATCGCCCTCACCCGGCGCCTGGACGACACGCCCGCGCCGCGCGCCGGGGCGCCGGCCGCTCGGCGCGATGGCGGCGGGGAGCGCGCGGGCCGCGGCCACGATGCTACCCGCAAGGGCCGCGCCGGCGCCGGCGGGCCAAAGCCCTCGGCGCCGCCGGCCAACAACGCGCTGGCGGAGGCGTTTGCCCGCGCGCGGCGGGGCTGAGCGGCGCCCGGGACGGCCTCAGTTGGCCCAGTCGGGATCGGCGGTGAACTCGATCGTGAGCCAGCGGTTGGCCTCGTCACCACCGAGCGCTTCGCTGATCCGCTCGCGCAGGCCGTCCCACTCTTCCACCGTGCGCGCCGGCCCGTTCGGCGGCACGATGAAGACCAGCTCGATCTGCCGGCCCCGCCCCACCCGCGCCACGTAGGCGCGGTGGTCGATGAAGCCGTATCGCTGCACCACCTGGCGCGCCACGGCATCCACGTGTTCCTTCAGGTCGGGCGGCGTGACCAGCAGGATGTCCTTGAGCGCCTGGCGGATGGTGCCCAGCGGCATCGGGATGATCACCACGCACACCAGCGCCAGCACCGCGGGATCGAT
>JAAYXJ010000090.1 GCA_012515985.1 Gammaproteobacteria bacterium | reverse complement strand
TGTCCAAGCGCGCCGGCAGCTACCTGACCCTGCGCGACCTGATCGAGGAAGCCGGCCGCGACGCCACCCGCTGGTTCCTGGTGGCGCGCAACCCCAATTCGCAGCTGGTGTTCGACATCGACCTGGCACGCAGCCAGTCGCTGGACAACCCGGTGTACTACGTGCAGCTCTCGCATGCGCGCATCTGCGGGCTGCTGCGGCAGCTCGACGAGCGCGGGCTCGGCTTCGACCTGGAAGACGGCCTGGCGCAGGCGCCGGACGTGGACAATGCGGCCGCGCGCGAACTGCTCGATGCGATTTCGCGCTGGCCTGAAACAGTGCGCGCGGCCGGCGACCAGCTCGAGCCGCACCTGGTGACCACTTACCTGCTGGAACTGGCACAGTCGTTCCAGACGTATTACAACGATCACCAGTTCCTGGTGGACGACGCCCGCGTGCGCAATGCGCGCCTGGCCATGGCCCTGGCGACCCGCCAGGTGCTGGGCAACGGGCTGGAGCTTGTGGGCGTGGCGGCCCCGGAGAGGATGTAGTTGATGGCGGTGAGGAAGGGCAGGTCGCAGGCGCGACGCAACAGTGGCAACAGCGGCGGGCTTCCCGGCTGGGCCTGGATGGTGCTGGGCATCGTGATCACGCTGCTGGTGGTGCTGGCAGCGCCCAGGCTGCTGCGCTCCGACGGCGAGGACGGGTTCTACCGTCCGCGCGCGAACCCCGATGCCACCCCGGCTCCGGCCACCAGCGCCGCGGACGATGACGCGCCGCTGCCGGCCCCGGTCACCCCGGCCACGCCGAGCGACCCGGACTACGATTTCTATACGCTGCTGCCCGGCCAGGAAGTGCCGATGTCGGACGCCGAGCTTGCCGCCAGCGCCAGGGCCGAACAGGAACGCAAACAGCGCCAGGCGCAGCAGGATGCCCGGGACGCAGCGCCTGATGCCGCGCTGCCCGCGCCCACTGCCGAGGCCGCATCGGCCGCGGCGGCCGCGCCAGCCGCCGATACCACGGCCCGATACCTGCTGCAGGCCGGCTCGTTCAGCGCTTCCGGCGACGCCGAGGCGCTCAAGGCCCGGATCGCCCTGCTGGGCCTGGGTGCGCGGGTGGAATCGGCCCAGGTGGACGGACGCACCGTCTACCGGGTGCGGATGGGGCCCTATGGCACCGCCTCGGAGCTCGCCGACGCCAAGGGCCGGCTGGAACGCGGCGGGCTGGAGCCGCTCGCGATCAAGGTGCAATAGGACAAATCCCGGCGAAGGAGCGCTGACATGAACACCTGGTTTCCCCGCCTGTTGCTGGGCCTTGGCCTGGCCTGGGCGGCGCCGGCCGCGGCCGGCATCGACTGCGACTCCCCCGGCAACTGGGCCCAGCGCACGGTCTGCCAGAACGCTGCGCTGCGCGGCGCCCACGCCAGCCTGGAGGAGCTCGCCGCCGACGCCCGCCTGCGCAGCCCGGACCGGGATGCCTTCGACGCCCGGCAGCGGCAGTGGGCCGCCGGGCGCCGCGACGCCTGCACCACGGTGCGCTGCCTGCAGACCAGCTATCGCAGCCGCATGGATGAGTTGCGCCTGCAGATCGCCGGGGGCCGCCCGCCGCTGCTCGGGCCAGGCACCTACCACCGGCACGGCGGCGGGGACGGCGAAGGGTCCGGCATTGCGCTGAGGATCGAGGCTGCCGGCAGCGACCGCTACCGCCTGCGCATATTGCCGGGCCGCGACGACGTGGAAGCGGTGGAGGGCGAATTCACCGCGCGCGTGGGCAGCGCCCGATTCACCGCGCCCGGCTGCGCATTCGACCTGGCCTTCGCGCCGGACGTGGTGGCGCTGTCCGGCGCCGCCGGCGAGCTGTGCGGCGAGGCGCTGGAGGGCAGCTACCTGCTGGGCGCGGACTGAGCCGCCGGCGTTAGACTCGGCGCATGGAAAAAACCATCCTCATCACCGGCGCGACCGCGGGCTTTGGCGCCGCGGCGGTTGCGCGCTTCATCGATTCCGGCTGGCGCGTGATCGCCACCGGCCGGCGCGCGCAGCGGCTGCAGGCGCTGGTGGACCGGCACGGCGGCGAACGCCTGCACGTGGCCGCGTTCGACATCCGCGACGCGGACGCGATGGAGGCCGCGCTCGCGTCCATCCCCGGGCCATTCCGCGCCATCGATGTGCTGGTCAACAACGCCGGGCTGGCCCTGGGCACGGCCCCTGCACAGCAGGCGGACCTGGCGCAGTGGCGGCAGATGATCGATACCAACGTCACCGCCCTGGCGACGCTGACCCACGCGCTGCTGCCCACCCTGATCGAGCGGCGGGGGGCGATCATCAACATCAGTTCGATCGCCGGGACCTATCCATACCCCGGCGGCAACGTGTATGGCGGCACCAAGGCCTTCGTCAGCCAGTTCTCGCTGGGGCTGCGCTCGGACCTGCACGGCACCGGGGTGCGGGTGACCAGCATCGAGCCGGGGATGGCCGAAACCGAGTTCACCCTGGTCCGCACCG
>JAAYXJ010000089.1 GCA_012515985.1 Gammaproteobacteria bacterium | reverse complement strand
TGATCCATTGCTCCGGCACCAGGCGCTGGCCGCTGCGTGATAATCCGCCGCTGCGGTAGATCTCGCCAAAGGCCAGCAGCGAGCGCGTGCTCATGGCCATGTTGTTGCCGCCCAGGTGGATGCCCTGCGGGTCGCGGTCCCAGGCGGTGATCTCGAAGCCTTCCTGCGGGCCCAGCCATTCGCGGGCGAGTTCCAGCGTGGAGCGGCCGCTGGCGCGGGCGAGGATGGCGGAAAGCAGGTGGCTGGAGCCGGTCGAATACACCATCGCCCCGCCCGGCTCGGCCACGAAGGGCCGCGCCAGCGCGCTGCGCACCCAGCTGTCGCTGGTGACCCAGGCGCCGTAGTTGCGGCCAGAGGTGGATTCCAGGCCGGCCTGCATGGAGAGCAGATGGCCGAGGGTGATGTCGGACAGGCGTGGATCCGGATCGGGCGGCAGGTCGGCTTCCAGCAGCGGCGCGATCGGCTGGTCCACCCCTTCCAGCAATCCCTTTTCGATGGCGATGCCCACCAGCGCGGACAGGATCGACTTGGAAGCGGACTTGATGTTGGCCGGGGCGTCGGGCGAAAGGCCGAAGTTGCGCTCGGCTTTCACGGTCCCGGCCTGGGTCACCACCAGGGAACGCAGCTGCTCGATGGAGGCCGCGTCGTCGAGCACGCTTTCAAGCGAAGGGGCCGGCGCGGTCGGTTCAGCCCCTGATGCGGCTGGCGCGTGCGAAGTTTCGCCGGTGGGCGTTGAAGCCGATTCCCCGACCGGCGACTGCCCACACGCGGGGGCGGCCAGCAGGGCGATGGCGAGGATCAGGGTCGGCAGCTTCATCCATCCACGGGTGATCCGGGCATGGGGCCTATTCCACCAGCGGGCGCGTGACCTCCAGGTAATCCGCACCGCGGGCCTTCACCGTTTCCGCATCGGCGGCTTCCGAGGCCAGGTGCACTTCCTCCAGCGCTTCCGCGGCCTCGGCCAGGTCCGCCTGGAGCCGCTGCAGGGCGTTCTCCAGGGTGTAGGTGAGTTCATGCACGGTGTGCAGTTCCACCTCGTCGGCGGCCAGCAGCGCCTGCAGCTGGGCGTTGTACTCGGCGAGATTGGCCAGCGCCTGGGCTGTCGAATCCGCCGGCTCGCCGCTGTAGTGGGAGATGCGCGCCTCCTGCGCCCCGGCGGCGAAGCTGGCCGAAAGCGCGATGGCGGCGATGAATCGGCAAACGGTCTTCATGTCCGGGAACTCCGATGGGGTTTGCGACACGTTACGTGACGATGGGCGGGCGCGACCAGCGGCAGGCACCTGCTACGCGATGGTCTCGACCGTGCCCCCGTCCACCCGCAGCGCCGAGCCGGTGGTGGCGCTGGCCTGCGGCGCGCCCGCGCACACCCGGGAGGGATCAGCCGAAGCGGAATGCGGAAAGGGTGGTCTTCATGACCTCTTCGGAATACACCTTGCGCCCGGGCGCATCACCGGCGGCGCCGGCCGCCACCATCAATGGCAGCAGATGCTCCTCGGCGCCGGGCGGATGGCTGTCGCGGGCGTGCGGCGCCCCGGACCAGTCACGCAGCAGGGCATCGCGCTCCGTGGGCGGTGCCTCCACCGCCGCGGTCAGCCATTCATCGAAGCGTGCGGACATCGGCGTGTAGCGGGCGGCGCCATAGCCGCGCATGTTGTGGAAGCTCATGCCGCTGCCCAGGATCAGCACCCCCTCGTCGCGAAGCGCCGCCAGGGCGCGCCCGGCCTGGATGTGGGCGGCCGGGTCCAGGTCCCGGCGCAGCGACAGCTGCACCACCGGGATGTCCGCCGCCGGGATCACCAGCTTGAGCGGGATGAAGACCCCATGGTCGAAGCCGCGCGCCAGGTCCACCGAGGCTGGCAACCCGGCGTCGCCCAGCAGCCCGGCGATGCGGGCCGCCAGGGCGGGATCGCCGGGAGCGGGATAGCGCAGCTCATAGGTGTGCGCGGGGAAGCCGCTGTAGTCGTAGACCAGCGGCGGGCTGGCGTGGCCGGTGAGCGCGAAATCCCGCTCCAGCCAATGGCCGGACACCACCACCACCGCGCGCGGCCTTTCCGGCAGTGTGCCTGCGATGCCCTTGAGGAAGCCGGCCATGCGGTCCCAGGTCCCGGGCGGGTTCCAGTCCATGAAGAAGCACGGACCTGCGCCGTGGGGGATGAAGAAGGTGGGCATGCGCGCGCGGTCCGGGCCAGGTGCGCCGCCGTCCTGAAAGGCTGGAATGTTCATGTCCCCCGTATGGGCGCGCCGCCTGCCAGGCGGAACGCCCAACGGTGGAACGTTGCTTTCAGCCGATCTCCACCCGGTTGCGACCGTTCTGCTTGGCCTCGTACATGGCCCGGTCGGCCCGGGCGAGCATGTGCTCGTAGTCGGGATGGCCGTCGTGGACGGCCACGCCCAGGCTGGCACTCAGCTGCAGGCGCTCGTTGGTGTCCAGGTGCAGCGGCTGTTCGCTGATGCGCTTGCGCAGCTGCTCGGCCACCTGCAGCGCCTGCGCGCGCCCGGCCCCAACCAGCACCACCAGGAACTCCTCGCCACCCATGCGGAACACATAGTCGCTCGAGCGCACCGAATGGGTGAGCAGCCCGGCCACGTGCTGGAGCACCCGGTCGCCCACGGCGTGCCCGTGGCGGTCGTTGATGTCCTTGAAGTGGTCCATGTCCAGGACCACCAGCGCAAACGAGTGGCCGTGGGTGCCGGCAAGCTCGATCTCCCGCCGCAGCACGGTGGGCAGGAAGCGGCGGGTCAGCAGCCGGGTGAGGGTATCGGCGCCGGCCTCCAGTTCACTCATCCGCCCGAGCAGCGAGGCCAGCAGGTCCTGCATGGCCGACAGGCGCTTGCGGATGCGCCCCACCGCCGCAGGATCCGGCGCCGCGGCGGCACCGTCGCCGTCAGTGGCCAGCAGCTCGTCCACCTCGGCCATCAGCTGCAGCACGTGCCGGGTTTCGTGGTTGTCACCAATGATGGGAATGCCCTTGTGCAGCAGCCACAGGCCGAATTCCGACTCGGCCAGCCGCCCGGGCATGGGCGTGGCGCCGCCGGCCATGGCATAGAGCAGGCTGTTCTCCCAGGCCAGCAGCAGCGCGCGCTGGCGTTCGCGCTCGGTGCCCAGGTTGTGCGCCAGCGAAAACAGGCGGTAGGCGGCGTCGGCCCGGGTGGTGTTTTCCAGGGCGTCGGCATAGGCCAGGGTCATGCACTCCAGGGCCAGGTCGAGCAGGGAATTCACCATGGTTGCGGCGGCGAAGGCGAGCTCGCGCGGCGCGTCGGACCCCGCCAGGCGCGCAAGCATGCCGGCACGCAACAGCCGGGTGCCGCGATTCACCAGATCCACCGGGATCCCGATGCGCGCGTGCACCACGCCCACGTGCAGGTTGGTGGACATCTGCTCGTCCACGTCTTCCGGGCTGGCGTTGAGCAGGTCGCGCAGCCAGGACTGGAGGCTCGGGTGGAGGCGATCGCGCACCTGCTCCTGGGACAGGAAGCGCGACGCGCGCGGATCAGCAAGGAGGGTGGTGTAGAAGACGTCGGCGTAGCGGGAAGCTTCGTCCAGCACGCTGCGGGCGAGGTCCGCGCATCCTGGCGGCGCGGAGGACAGGCACTCCCTCCAGCTGTCGGCAAGGCGGGTCAGGGCCTGGGCGCGCTCCCGGTCGGCCGGGCGCGACAGCGCGCGGGCGCTGTCGCCAAATGCTTTCTCAATCAAGGGACTGCTCGCGTGGATCCATCAGGACCCGCGTATTTTGCCACCGCGGGCGGCCGGCCTCGCTGGCGGCCGCTTCAGCGCTCCGCGTGCACGCGCCGGTCGAAGCAGTGCGTGCCGCTCCCGTGCAGCCACGCGTCACCGCCGAAGGGCTGGCGCCCGTCGCGGGCGGTGTCGGTGCCGAAGCGCGCGCACAGGCGGTACGAGCGCTCGCCGGTGGCTTGGTAGCCATAGCTGACGCCATCAACGGGATCGCGCGGCAGGCCGGTGCCCGGGGTGGCCAGCGCGTCCAGGCTGGCGGGCAGTTCCCCGGTGCGCCCGTAATGGGCTTGCACAAGCCGGGCGATGCGCGCGAGATCCTGCTCGCGGCGAATGTCCAGCCTTGCCTCGCG
>JAAYXJ010000088.1 GCA_012515985.1 Gammaproteobacteria bacterium | reverse complement strand
TGCCGGGCGGTTCGCTGCCGGTGATCGCCGCGATCCTGGTGATGTTCAACATCCCACCCGAAGGCCTGGCGATCATCCTGGGCGTGGACCGGTTCCTCGACATGTGCCGGACCACGGTCAACATCGGCGGCGACATGGTGGGCGCGGTGGTGATCGGCCGCAGCGAGAGCCGGCACGAGCGCGACGACATCGCCCTGGACGAGCCGCCACCGGCGGGGCAGGGGCCCGGTCCGGCCTGATCGTGGGACAATACGCGCCCCGGTTTCCGCCGGGGCGCCGCCCATACTGATCCGGATCCAATGACCAAGCCGACCCGCCGCGACCTCGCCAACGCCGTCCGTTTCCTCTCCATTGACGCGGTCGAGGCCGCGAAGTCCGGCCACCCCGGCATGCCCATGGGCATGGCCGACATCGCCGAGGTGCTGTGGAACGACCACCTCAGCCACAACCCGGCCAACCCGAAGTGGTTCAACCGCGACCGCTTCGTGCTGTCCAACGGTCACGGCTCGATGCTGATCTATTCGTTGCTGCACCTGACCGGCTACGACCTGTCCATCGATGACCTGAAGAACTTCCGCCAGCTGCACAGCAAGACCCCGGGCCACCCGGAGTTCGGCTACACCGCCGGCGTGGAGACCACCACCGGTCCGCTGGGCCAGGGCATCGCCAACGGCGTCGGCTTCGCGCTGGCCGAGAAGCTGCTGGCGCAGCGCTTCAACCGCCCCGGCCACGAAATCATCGACCACCGCACCTGGGTGTTCCTGGGCGACGGCTGCCTGATGGAAGGCATCTCCCACGAGGCGGCTTCGCTGGCCGGCACCTGGGGCCTGGGCAAGCTGGTGGCGTTCTGGGACGACAACCGCATTTCCATCGACGGTGACACCGCCGGCTGGTTCACCGACGACACTCCGGCGCGCTTCGAGGCCTACGGCTGGAAGGTGATTCGCGGCGTGGACGGGCATGACGCCGATGCGATCCGCGCGGCGATCAAAGACGCCGTCGCCAGTGATGACCGCCCGGTGCTTGTGTGCTGCCGCACCACCATCGGTTTCGGCTCGCCCAACAAGGCTGGCAGCGAAGCCACCCACGGCGCGCCGCTGGGTGCCGACGAGATCAAGGCCACCCGCGAGGCGCTGGGCTGGGAACACGGGCCGTTCGAGATCCCGCAGGTGATTGCCGATGGCTGGGACGCGCGCGAAGCCGGGCGTGAGCGCGAGGACCAGTGGAACCGCGCGATGGAAGCCTATGCCGAGGCCTTCCCCCAGGAGGCTGCGGAACTGCGCCGCCGCGCGCGCGGCGAGCTGCCGGAAGGTTTTGCAGCCGTCGCCGACGAGTACATCGCCAGGCTGCAGGCCGAAGGCCCGAAGGTGGCTTCGCGCAAGGCTTCGCAGATGGCCATCGAGGCCTTCGCCCCGCACCTGCCGGAGCTGGTGGGCGGTTCGGCCGACCTGGCCGGCTCCAACCTGACCATGTGGAGCGGCAGCAAGGACGTGGCCGGCGATGACGCCGATGCCAACTACGTCTATTACGGCGTGCGCGAGTTCGGCATGACCGCCATCAGCAATGGTTTGGCGGTGCACGGCGGCTTCCTGCCCTACGACGCCACCTTCCTGGTGTTCTCCGACTACGCCCGCAACGCCGTGCGCATGAGCGCGCTGATGGGCGCGCAGGCGATCCACGTCTACACCCACGACTCCATCGGCCTGGGCGAGGACGGGCCGACCCACCAGCCGATCGAGCACCTCGCCTCGCTGCGCGCGATCCCCCACAACGACGTGTGGCGGCCGTGCGACGCCGTGGAGTCGGCGGTGGCGTGGAAGGCCGCGATCGAGCGCGGCGACGGGCCCAGCTGCCTGGTGTTCTCGCGCCAGACCCTGGCCCACCAGCCGCGCAGCGACGCGCAGGTGGGCCTGATCGAACGCGGCGGCTATGTGCTGGCCGACGCCGAGGGGGGCGCGCCGGACCTGATCCTGATCGCCACCGGCTCGGAAGTCGGGATCGCGATGGAAGCCAAGGCCAGGCTCGACGCCGCCGGCACCCGCACCCGGGTGGTGTCCATGCCGTCGACCAACGTGTTCGACCGCCAGGACCCGGAGTACCGCGAATCGGTGCTGCCCGATGCCGTGCGCAAGCGGGTGGCGGTGGAAGCGGCGGTGAGCGATTTCTGGCGCAAGTACGTGGGCCTGGACGGCGCGGTGGTCGGCATCGACCGCTTCGGCGCCTCGGCGCCCGGCGACGTGCTGTTCCGGCACTTCGGCTTCACTGCGGACGCCATCGTCGAAGCCGCGCAGGCGCTTTGACGCCGCGGGGGCAGCGGCCGCGGCCCGGGCGTTTACCGGTCGTGCTTGCTGCCGCCGCGGCAGCGCGGTGAATCCGGCGCGGCGCCCTGCGCCGCCCATTCTTCCGGCGTGTACGTGTGCAAGGCCAGTGCGTGGATTTCCTGCATCAGCGGGCCGAGCGCCGCATACACGGTCTGGTGGCGGCGCACCCGCATCTGGCCGCTGAACGCGTCGCTGGCGATCACCGCCTTGTAGTGCGTCTCCAGTCCGCGGCTGTGCATGTGGCTTTCATCCAGCACTTCCAGGTGCGCCGGGTTGAAGGCCTGCAGCGCGTCGCGGATGCGATCAAGCTTGGTTTCCATGCGGCCATTATCGCCGATGCTCCGTGCGCGGCGCTCTGTGAGTGCCATCCCCCGCACCATGCAGGCCTACGGGATGCAGGGCACGCCGACGCTGGTGCTGATCGATGCCGACGGCAACCTGCGCGGCCAGCATTTCGGCCAGGTCAGCGACCTCGCGCTCGGCGCCCGCATCGCCACCCTGCTGGCGTAGGGCGAAGCTCCGCCCCGCTTTCCCCCGGGTTGACACGGTCATTTACAGGTGTAATCTGCAGGCAGGATTGATTACGGGTGTAAACGATGCAGATCAGCGAAGCCGAGTCGGTGGTGATGGAAGTGCTGTGGGGTCGCAGCCCGCTGGGGTCTGACGAGGTGGTGGCGGCGCTGTCCGCGCGCAGCGACTGGGCCGAGCCCACCATCAAGACCCTGCTCAACCGCCTGCTGAAGAAGGGTGCGGTGCGCGCTGAGCGCGATGGCCGGCGCTACCTGTATTCGCCCGTGCTCACCCGCGACGCCTGGGTCGCCAGCCAGAGCGAGGGCGTGCTGGACCGGCTGTTTGGCGGCCGGGTGGCGCCGCTGGTGGCGCACTTCAGCGAGCGCGGCAAGCTCAGCCAGGAAGACATCGACGAGCTGCGCCGGCTGATCGGGGAGATCGACGATGAGCGCTGAAGCGCTGCTGCGCTGGATGATCGACGGAACGCTGGCGGCGAGCATTGCCACGGCGATCGTGCTGGCGCTGCGGATCCCGCTGCGCCGCGCCTTCGGACCGCAGGTCGCGTACGCGGCCTGGGCGCTGGTGCCGGTGGCGCTGCTGGTGGCGATGCTGCCGCGGCCGGGCGCGCCTGCGCTCGCTCCGGACCTGCTGGCGATGCACCCCGGCGTGCTGGTCGCTGCCGCAGGGGAGGGTGCGGTTGCCGGCGCAATTTTTGACATCCGGCACGCGGTGGCCGCCATCTGGCTGCTGGGAATCCTGGCCTCCGCGATCTGGTTTGGCAGCAAGCAGCGCCGGTTCGTAGCGAGCCTTGGCCGGCTGCATCGCGGCGCCGACGGGGCCTGGCGCGGCAAAGGCGTGGCTTCGCCCGCGGTGGTGGGGGCGCTGCGCCCGCGCATCGTCCTGCCAGTGGATTTCGAAGCACGTTTCGGCCGCGAAGACGCCACCCTGGTCCTGGCCCACGAGCGGGCGCACGTCGCACGCGGCGACACCCGCGCCAACCTGGTCGCCGTCGCCGTTCGCTGCCTGCAGTGGTTCAACCCGCTGCTGCACATCGCCGCGCGCAGCTTCCGGCTCGACCAGGAACTGGCCTGCGACGCCGCGGTGGTCGCGCGCCATCCCCACGCCCGCCGCCGCTACGCGGGCGCCATGTTGAACGTGCAGCTGGCCGTCCCTGGACTGCCGGTCGGCTGCCATTGGCAGTCCAGCCAATCCCTGAAGGAGCGAATCCTCATGTTGAAGCAATCCCAACCGGCCGCGTGCCGGCGCCGGGCCGGTGCCCTGGCGGTATGCGTGCTCGTATCGGTCACCAGCTACACGGCCTGGGCATTCCGGCCGGCCGACACCGCCGTGACGCCGGTGCTCGCCGCGCAGGCAACCGCCCCGGCCGCGCACCGCGATGCAAGCGTGGACGTCCAATCCAGGCAACTGGCGCCGCCACGCTACCCGGCGAGCGCAATGGAATCCGGGCTGAGTGGAAAGGTCGTGATGCGCATCCTCGTCGGCGTCGACGGCAGCGTGCGCGATGTGGTGGTGGAAGACTCGCAGCCAGCCGGCGTCTTCGATGCCTCCGCCGTAGAGGCTGCGCGCGGCTGGCAGTTCGAGCCGGCCATTGAAGACGGCCAGGCGGTGGAGGGCTGGATCCGGGTCCCGATCGAATACGAGTACGAGCCCAAGGCGGAGCAGCCCGCCGGCGAGGGCTGACGCCGGGTGGTGTCCCGGGCCGCGTCGACAGCGGCCCGGGGCGCGGGGTGGGGGCAGATGCCGTGGGACGTTGGGCAGGTCCGGTATTGGTGGGGGACTGCGATGATGAACAGGTGCGCGGTGATGCACCGGCCCCGATTGGCAGCGCGTAGCCGGCCCCTTTTCGAAGACCCGATGAACCGATTGATCCGTTTTTCAGTCTTGCTGCTTGTCTGCCTTTTCGCTGGCTACGGACGCTGGGTTTCGCTGGCGATCTCGCTCGCGGTTTTCGGGTTCAGCCTCCTGCTGGCCGGGATGCTCTGAGGCGGTCACTCGAGGCGGTGGACGGCGTCGGCGAGCTGGCGGACTTCCCCGGCGTGGTGGCTGACATAGAGCATCGGCAGCCGGGTTGCGTCGCGCACCCGCAGCAGCCACGGGATCAGCTCGCGGCGCCGGGCCTCGTCCAGGGCTGACAGCGGTTCGTCGAGCAGCAGGATCGCCGGCTGCGACAGCAGGGCGCGGCCAATGGCCACGCGCTGCGCCTCGCCGCCGGAGAGGTTGGCCGTGCGGCGCCCCAGCAGGGCACCGATCCCCAGCAGGTCCACCACCGTGTCCAGTTCAAACCGGCGTTCCTGGCCGCGCGCGCCATGGCGGCCGTAGAGCAGGTTGCCGCGCACGTCCAGGTGCGGGAACAGGCGGGCGTCCTGGAACACGTATCCCACCTGCCGGCGGTGGACGGGGAGGTCGATGCCGCGCGCGCTGTCGTACAGCACCCGGCCGTCCACTTCGATCCGGCCCGACTGCGGGCGCAGCAGCCCGGCGATGGCGTTGAGCACCGTGGTCTTGCCCGCGCCCGATGGCCCCACCAGGGCAACAATGCGCGCGTCCTCCTCGATCCGTACGTGGCGCGCGAAGCCGCCGCGGCGAAGGTGGACGTCCAGGCTCAGCACGCAGATGCCTCCACTGCAGAACTCATGGCTCATCCTCCGGCCCACGCTGGCGGCGCACCAGCCATTCGGAGGCGAGCAGGGCGAACAGGGAGATGGCGATCGCCACCGCGGCCAGGCGCCAGATCGCCGCTTCGCCGCCAGGCACCTGCATCAAGCCGTAGATGGCCGAGGAAAGGGTCCGGGTTTCACCCGGGATCGCGGATACGAAGGTGATGGTGGCGCCGAACTCGCCAAGGGCCTTGGCAAAGCCGAGCACGGCGCCGGCCACCAGCCCCGGCCACGCCAGCGGCAGGGTGATGGTGAAGAACCGCCGCCACGGCGAAGCGCCGAGCGTGGCCGCGGCCTGCTCCAGCCTGCGGTCCACGTTCTCGATCGACAGCCGGATGGTGCGCACCATCAGCGGGAAGCCCATGATCCCGGCCGCCAGCGCCGCGCCCGTCCAGCGGAACGCGAGCTCGATGCCGAACTGCCCCAGGAACCGTCCGGCCGGCCCCTGGCTGCCGAAGGCCGCCAGCAGCGCATAGCCCACCACCACCGGCGGCAGCACCAGCGGCAGGTGCACCAGCGCGTCAAGCAGCGCTTTGCCCGGGAAGCGGCGCCTTGCCAGCAGCCAGCCCACGGCGACCGCAAGCGGCAGCGCACCCAGCGATGCCAGCGCGGCAACCCGCACGCTCAGGGCGATGGTGGTGAGTTCCTCGGGGGTGAACACCGGCAGCCGTCCGCGCCCGGGTCAGAGGACGGTGAAACCGTGGCGGCGGAAGATTTCCCCGGTATCCGGCGCCGCCAGCCAGGCAACGAAGTCCGCGGCAGCCGGATGGCTGCTCGCCGCCACCTTCGCCACCGGATAGACGATCGCTGGATGTGAGGCGGCCGGGAAGCGTGCCACCACCTGCACCCGTGGCTCGGCGCGCGCATCGCTCGCGTAGACCACGCCCAGCGGCGCCTCGCTGCGGGCCACCAGCATCAGCGCGGCGCGCACGCTGTCGGTTTCAGCGGCGTGCGGCGCAATGGCTTCCCACACCCCCAGGCTGGTGAACGCCTGGCGCGCGTACCTGCCGGCGGGAACGCTCCCGGTCATGGCGAGCGCCATCCGGCCGTCACCCAGCCGGGCGAGCAGGGCGCCAGCGTCGCCGGGATCGACCGGCCCGGCGTCGGCATCCGCCGGCGCGACCAGCACCAGCGCGTTGCCCAGCAGGTCGCGGCGGCTGGCGGCATCGACCAGCCCGCGCTGCCCGGCCCAGTCCATCCATTCCACGTCGGCCGGGACGAAAACATCCGCGGGTGCGCCGCTTTCGATCTGCCGGGCCAGCGCGGAGCTGGCGGCGTAGGAGACCTTCACCTGCGCGGCGCCGGTGGCTTCGTACGCGGCTGCGGCCTCGTCCATGGACTCCTTGAGGCTGGCGGCGGCGAAGACCAGCAGCGGGTCGCGCTGCGCATCCGGCGACCCGGCGTGCTCGGCGCAGGCGGCCAGCGCCAGGCACATCAGGGCGGCGAGCAGGAGTCGGCAGGCGGCGGACATGCGGCAAAGGTAGCGCATTGCCGCGGGCGGTTTGCCCGGGCTCAGTGGCCGGGATCCAGGACCTGGTTGAGGAGCCGGGCCAGGCGCTGGCCGCCAATGACGATCTGCTTCTCGGCCACCGGGCGCCAATGGTCGACGTAATCCGAATTGATCTTGGTGCCGGGCTCCGTGACGCCCTGCTCAACGACGATCTGGCAGGACTCTTCTGCCCAGCGTGCTGGCTGGGGTTCGAGCTCGGCGTCCCTGGGCAGTTCCGGCAGGTCGGCCAAATGCTGCTCTTCGCCCCCCTGCAGTCCGCGGAACAGGCCGCTGTCCCACAGCGCGTGCAGGTTGGTGCCGAAGCCGTCCCGGCTGCCGTCGCGCAGGTTGACCTGTGTACTGTTGCCACCGCGGTCGTGCGCGTAGCCGGCATGCATCGGCTGGTGTACGTCGCCTACGAAGTGGACGACGAATTTCAGCGCCTGCAGGCGCTCCTGGCTGCTGCGGCTGCGGTCGCCCAGAATCGCGGCCTGGTCGTTGATCGCTTCGACCACGCAGTCGCTGCCATCCGGGCAGTCGCGCTCACGCTCGTAGCGGCAGGCGTTTTCGCCGATGTTCACGTAGTGCCAGCGCGCGCTGCGCCGGCCCAGGTCCGGATCGTGGGCGCGCAGCTCGTCGGCCCAGGTGGAGATGCCCGCCAACGAGCGCTGGTCCGGGTCCTCCACCCCTTCCAGCAGCCTTTCGACTTCGGCCCGGGCGGCGGGGGTGAGGGCCGCTTCGGCGACGTGCCCCACCAGGCGGTGGCCGCGCGGGCCCCAGGCGTGGGCGGGGGAGGCAATCAGGAGCAGGAGGGCGGCGCCCAGCAGGATGTTCTTCATGGGCGCGATTCTACCGGCCCAAGATGACGCGCGCCGCCGCGATGCTGGCGGCGGCGCGCATCGGGCGCACGGCCTGGGAGGGTCAGAACTTCAGTACGTACGCGGCGCCGTACACCAGCGGATCGATGTTGGCGGTGCCCAGCTTCGCGCCGTCCACCTTTACATCGCTCTCGATGTCCATCCAGCGCACGTCCACGCGGATCGCGCCGCGCTCGCCCACGTCGAAGTCGATGCCAGCGTGCGCAGCCACGCCCCAGGAATCGCCCAGTTCCAGGTCGGCGCCTTCCAGCGCGCCGGTGGTGCCTTCGCTGAAGAAGGTGGTGTAGTTCACGCCCACGCCCAGCAGCGGCCGGACCCGGCCGTCGCGGTTGAAGTGGTACTGCAGGCTCACGGTCGGAGGCAGGTGCTTGGTGCTGCCGACCTTGCCCAGGCCGTCGATGTTGATGTCGTGGCTGAACGGCGTGGCGGCCAGCACTTCCAGGCCCAGTCCGTCGGCGAGGAAGTATTCAAAAGCGATGGTCGGGC
>JAAYXJ010000087.1 GCA_012515985.1 Gammaproteobacteria bacterium | reverse complement strand
CTCAGCGACGCCGAGATCGAAGGCCTGATCTACAGCGCCGGCCACTACGTGCGCCTGAAGGACGAATACCTCGCCGGCTTCGCCCCCCAAAGCTGAGCGCATCTCTGTAGGAGCGCGCCATGCGCGCGAAGCCGCGTGACACCTGCCTTCGAGGGATTCATCTCCCCGGGTGGCCCGACGACCCCTCGATTTTGCGGCCATCGCGGGAGGGCTGGATTCACGCGGCTTCGCGCGCATGGCGCGCTCCTACAAGGGGGGGGGCGCTATTCGGCGGTGACGAGGGTGTTCTGGCGGTCGCGCAGCATGGTGTAGACAGGCTCGGTCTCGGGCCGCCAGCCGTGCCAGTGATTGAAGCTTTCCGCCGCCTGTTCCACCAGCATCCCCAGCCCGTCGATCACGCGCTGGGCCCGCGAGGCGCGTGCCCAGGCCAGGAACGGGATCGACGCCTCGCCGTAGTTGAGGTCCACGCAGGCGCAGCGGTTGCCCACCAGCCCCATCGGCAGCGGCGGCAGCCCCGACCCGCGCGCGGCCGAGGTCGCCTGGATGATCAGGGTGAACTCGCCCAGCTTGCCCAGGTCATCGAAATAGCGCGTGTGCACGCGTCCGGGCTGGCCCATCGCATCGGCCAGCGCGTCCGCCCGCTCGGGCGTGCGGTTGACCACGAACAGGTCCGCGATGCCCGCTTCCAGCAGCGCCGGCGCCACACCGCGCGCGGCCCCGCCGGCGCCGATCAGCAGCACCCGGCGCCCGCGCAGGTCCAGTCCATTGCGCTCGGTCAGGTCGCGCACCAAGCCGCGCCCGTCGGTGCACAGTCCCAGCCAGCCGCTGCCCTTGCGCACCAGCGTATTGACCGCCCCCGCGCGCCGCGCGTGCTCGCCCAGTTCGTCGCACAGTTCCGCCGCCTGCTGTTTCAGGGGCAGGGTGACGTTGGCACCCAGGCCGCCGTCTTCAGCAAAGCGCGCCAGCAGTTCCGGGAACTGTTCCGGCAGGGCGTCGATCGCCTCGTAATGCATGCCGATCCCGCGTTCGCGGGCGAAGGCGGCGTGGATCGCCGGCGACAGCGTGTGGGCCACCGGGTGGCCGAACAGCGCGTAGCGGGCAACGGCATCGGGACTGGTGCTCATCTCGGACCTCCCTGCACTGGTTGGTCCAGCATACTCCGCCCGCGTGAGCGCGGGCGTCGCCGCCCGCGGGCCTGGATCAGCCCTCTTCGCGCAGCCAGCGCGCTGCATCCGGTGCGAAGTAGGTGAGCACCCCGTCGGCCCCGGCGCGCTTGAAGCCCACCAGCGCCTCCATCGCGCAGGCCCGCTCGTCCAGCCAGCCGTTGCCGGCCGCCGCCTTGAGCATCGCGTACTCCCCGCTCACCTGGTAGGCAAAGGTTGGCACCCCAAACGTGTCCTTGACCCGCCGGATCACGTCCAGGTACGGCATCCCCGGCTTCACCATCACCATGTCCGCGCCTTCCGCCAGGTCCAGCTCCACCTCGCGCAGCGCCTCGTCCGAGTTGGCCGGATCCATCTGGTACGTCGTCTTGTCCGCCTTCCCCAGCGCCGCCGCCGACCCGACCGCATCGCGGAACGGCCCGTAGAACGCGCTCGCGTACTTCGCCGAATACGCCATGATCCGCGTATGGATGTGGCCCGCATCCTCCAGCGCATCGCGGATCGCCCCGATCCGCCCATCCATCATGTCGCTCGGCGCCACCACGTCCGCCCCCGCCTGTGCATGCGACAGCGCCTGCTTCACCAGCACTTCCACCGTCTCGTCGTTCAACACGTAGCCGCTTTCGTCCAGCAGCCCGTCCTGCCCGTGCGCCGTGTACGGATCCAGCGCCAAGTCCGTGCTCACCACCAGCTCCGGGAACCGCTCCTTCAGCGCCCGCACCGCGCGCTGTGCCAGCCCCTCCGGATCCCACGCCGCAGCCGCATCGAGCGACTTCGCCTCCGGCGCCGTCACCGGGAACAGCGCCAGCGCCGGAATCCCCAGCCCGCACGCCTCCTCGCCCAGCCGCAGCAGCTCATCCACCGACACCCGCTCCACCCCTGGCATCGAAGGCACCGCCTCCCGCCCGGCAGGCTCATGCACGAATACCGGCCAGATCAGGTCATTGGTGGTCAACACGTTCTCGCGCACCAGCCGCCGCGAGAACCCGTCGCGGCGCAGCCGCCGCGGGCGAATAGGAAGTATGCTCATGGCCCCCATTTTACGTCGCGGCGCCCAAGCCGCCTTCACCGCCCGCGTCCCTCTACCCACACCGATCGCGCCGGACGACCCAGCCCTTCCCTCACCGTAAGCCAAGCCCCGCCGTGGCCGGGAGGCCTTTTCGCGTAAGTAAAGGAGGAGGCCGCAGCGCAGCGAAGGCCGGGGGACATGGAGCGAAAAGGCCTCCCGGCCACGGCGGGGCCCGTCACGTCGCGGCGCCGCCAATCAGCCAATCCAGGGATCAACCCTGACCGCGATCAACAGCAGGTCCCGTCGGAAGCCCAATGGCCTGGTGATGCGGGTCAATCGGTGTCACGCGGCTTCGCGCGCATGGCGCGCT
>JAAYXJ010000086.1 GCA_012515985.1 Gammaproteobacteria bacterium | reverse complement strand
GCGACGCCGTCCTGGCGATCAAGCGCGAGGACGAACTGCTGGCCAACGACTACCGCCTGCGGCTGTCGATCCGCCTGCGCAACCCGTACGTGGATCCGATCAGCCTGCTGCAGGTGGAGCTGCTGCGCCGCTGGCGCGAGGGCGGCCGCCAGGATGAAGGGCTGCTGCGGGCGTTGTTCGCCACCGTCAACGGAATCGCCGCCGGGGTGCAGAACACCGGCTGATTTCCTGTGCGGGGCGCGCATGGCGCGCGCCTGCGCGAGCGGGCGTAGACTCGAATTTCCTGCCGATTGACGAACCCGGAGCCGCCCCATGACCAGCAGCGAACTCGTCTTCCACACCAATCCCATGTCCCGCGGCCGCATCGTGCGCTGGATGCTCGAGGAGCTGGGCGTGGAATACCGCACCGAGGTCCACGAATACGGCAAGGACATGAAGTCGCCGGAGTACCTGGCCATCAATCCCATGGGCAAGGTGCCCGCGATCGAGCACCGCGGCGTGGTGGTGACGGAGGTGGCGGCGATCTGCGCCTACCTGGCCGACGCATTCCCGGACGCCGGCCTGGCGCCGGCGCTGGACGACCCGCTGCGGGGACCGTATTTCCGCTGGCTGTTTTTTGCTTCCGGTCCGGTCGAGTCCGCCGTCACCGCCAATTTACTGGGGCAGCTGCCGCCGGCGGACAAGGCCGGGATGGTGGGCTACGGCAGCTACGACCAGGCAATGGACGTCCTCGAGCAGGCGGCCGCGTCCGCGTCGCCTTGGCTGCTGGGCGAGCGCTTCAGCGCCGCGGACGTGTACGTGGGCAGCCATGTGGACTTCGGGCTGGCATTCAAGTCGATTCCCGACCGGCCGGCGTTCAATGCCTGGGCCGGGCGGCTGCGCGAACGCGAGGCCTACCGGCGGGCAAAGGCCAAGGACGATGCGCTGATGCCCAAGCGGGACTGAAGCCCCGGGCTTGAGCGCTGGCGGGAAGCGCTGCTACTTCCGCGGGCGCGCACTGCCCGACGGAATATCGCCGGCGCGCTCCCATGGCGCCACCGGCCCCGGCTCGGGCCGGAACAGCGGATGGCAGTCCGGGCGGTCCACGCCGGACCAGCGCTCGAACAGGGCCGGGCGCCGCGCCGAGAGCTTGGCCAGCAGGTGCCGCCATTCGAGCGCCAGCTGCCCGTCGGTCACGGGGATGGGCTGGAGTTCCGGCACCGGTCCGATCTTTGCGGCGTCGAAGCGGTAGCCGCGCCCGGTCGCTTCCAGGTGGACCCCGGCCAGGTAGACATCGATGGCCCCGACGGGATTGGCGTGGGCCTTGAACCGCTCCAGCTGCGGGTGCTGCCGGTAACCCTTCGTCGCCCCCTGCAGCACCGCCTTGGCCAGCAGCGTTTCCCGCCAGAGCGCGACCAGCCCGGCCGGATCCAGGTAGCGGGGATGCAGTGACCAGATGCGCAAGGCCGTGCCCTGCTCAGTCCGCGCGGCAGCGGGCCACGGCGGTCGCGGACACCGGGGCGGCGGGATGGGCGGCGGGCGATGCGGCGTGCATGGGGCGATGGTAGCGCGCCAGGCTGTCTTGCAGCTGCAACACGGCAGCGGCTAAGGTCGGGAGTGAGGTGGACGCTTGGCTGACCAGCCCAACCATTCGCAGGGCACCGTGCTGTCGGTACGCGGCAGCGTTGTTGATGCGCGCTTCCCGGGCGCCCTGCCCCCATTCCGCAGTGAGCTGCGCGCCGGTGCCGGCGGCGAGGTCGTGGTTGAAGTCGTCGCCCACATTGATCCGCACACTGTCCGCGGCATCGCCCTGAATCCCACCGCCGGGCTCGCCCGGGGCGTGCCGATCCACGATGCCGGCCGGCCGCTCCAGATGCCGGTGGGCCAGCGCATGCTCGGGCGCGTGGTCAACGTGTTCGGCGATGCCCTGGACACCGGCGGGACGCTGGACGGCGGCCAGTGGCGGCCGCTGCATGGCGAGCCGGTGCCGCTGGCCGGGCAGGGCACGACCTCCGAGATCTTCGTTACCGGCATCAAGGCCATCGATCTGCTCACGCCGCTCGAGCGCGGGGGCAAGGCCGGCCTGTTCGGCGGCGCCGGCGTGGGCAAGACGGTGCTGATCACCGAGCTGATCCACAACGTGGCGGGACGCCACCGCGGGGTCACCGTGTTCTGCGGCATCGGCGAGCGGTCGCGCGAGGCCGAGGAGATGGTGCGCGACGTGGAGGAGGCCGGCGTGCGCGACAACACCGTGCTGGTGTTCGGGCAGATGAACGAGCCGCCCGGCGCGCGGTTCCGGGTGGGGCACGCGGCGCTGACCGTGGCCGAGTATTTCCGTGACGATGCCCGCCAGGACGTGCTGCTGCTGATCGACAACGTGTTCCGCTTCATCCAGGCCGGTTCGGAGGTGTCGGGCCTGCTCGGGCGGCTGCCCTCGCGCATGGGCTACCAGCCCACCATGGGCACCGAGCTGGCCGGGCTGCAGGAGCGCATCAGCACCACCGGGGACGGGGCGATCACCTCCGTGCAGGCGGTGTACGTGCCGGCCGATGATTTCAGCGATCCTGCCATCACCCATACCTTCGGCCACCTGTCGGCCCTGATCGTGCTCTCGCGCGAGCGCGCCAGCCAGGGGTTCTATCCGGCCGTCGATCCGCTGCGCTCGGAGTCCAAGATGCTGACCCCGCCGATGGTCGGCGACCGCCACTACCAGGTGGCGCGCGCAGTGCGCGAAACCCTGGCCAGCTATGACGAGCTCAAGGACGTGATCGCCATGCTGGGGCTGGAGGAACTCTCGCGCGAGGACCAGCGCCGCGTGCACCGGGCGCGGCGCCTGGAGCGCTTCCTCACCCAGCCGTTCTTCACCACCGGGCAGTTCACCGGCAAGGGCGGGGCCATGGTGGAGCTGGAGGACACCCTGGCCGGCTGCGAGCGGATCCTCAACGACGAGTTCGCCGACTGGCCCGAGCAATCGCTGTACATGATCGGTGCAATCGATGAGGCAAGGCGGCCATGAGCATGCGGGTGAGGGTGATCGTGCCCGCGGGCGTGCTGGCCGAACAGCGCGCGGAGAAGGTGGTGGCTGAAGGGCCGGGCGGATCCTTCTGCCTGCTGCCGCAACACATCGACTTTGTGTCGGCGCTGGTGCCGGGAATCCTGGTGCTGGCTGACGAAGACGGCACCGAGACCTTCTTCGCCGTGGACGAAGGCCTGCTGGTCAAGCATGGCGCCGACGTCCGGGTTTCCGCGTGGGATGCGCTACAGGGCGAGCTGGGCGGGCTGGAGCAGGCCGTGCTGGCGCGGTTCCGCGAGCAGGGCGAGCAGGAGCAGGAGGCCCGCCATGCCCTGGACCGGCTGGAAGCCAGCCTGGTGCAGCAGGTCCTGGACTGGGATGGGCGCCGGCATGCCTGATCGCGCGCCCGAGCGCCAGGACGTCCGGCGCGGAACGGGTGACCGGATCGGCGCCCGGGAATCGCGCAAGATCCGCGCGCGCAACACCCGCGACCGCACCCTTTGGCACGGCCTCGGCGCGGCCGGGATCGTCGGGTGGTCGGTGGCCGTGCCCACGGTGGCGGGCGTGCTGCTGGGGCTCTGGATCGACCGGCGCTGGCCCGGGGAGATCTCCTGGGCCCTGGCCTTGCTGCTGGCCGGCGTCACCCTGGGCTGCCTCAACGCGTGGTACTGGGTGAACCAGGAGTCGAGGATGATCGAGAAGGAAGAAGCCGGGGAGGACTCCCGCAGATGAGTGCGGCGCTGACGCTGCTGCTGGCGCTGGTTGCCGGCCTGGGCCTGGGCCTGGTGTACTTCGGCGGCCTGTGGCTGACGGTGCGGCAGATCGGCCGGGTGCGCAGCCCCACGCTGCTGTTCGCGGCCAGCTTCGTGCTGCGCACGGCCCTGGCCGTGGCCGGCATGTACCTGGTGATGGGCGGCAGCTGGCAGCGCATGCTGGCCTGCCTGGCCGGCTTCATCATCGTCCGCCAGGTGATGGTGTCGCGGCTGCGGCCCGACCGCTTGCCCCAGGCCGGGGGCGAAGGGGCGGGGCCGTGACCATCACTCCCGACGACATCGTCTACTGGCAGCTGGGTCCGTTCGCCATCAGCGCCACCCTCGTGTTCACCTGGGTGGTCATGGCGCTGCTGGCCGTCGGCTCCTGGCTGGTCACGCGGAGCCTGACCGGCGGAACGTCGGTCTCGCGCGGCCAGCTGCTGATGGAAATCGTGCTGGATGGCATCCGCGGGCAGATCCGCGACGTGGTCGAGGTCGACGCCGACCGCTACCTGCCTTTCATCGGCACGCTGTTCCTGTTCATTGTGACCTGCAACGTGCTGGCGGTGGTGCCGGGTTTCCGCGCGCCCACCGGTTCGCTCACCACCACCACTGCGCTGGCCCTGTGCGTGTTTGCCGCGGTCCCGGTGTTCGGCATCGCTTCCAGGGGGCTGGGCGGGTACCTGAAGACCTATCTGCAACCCTCGCCCTTCATGCTCCCGTTCAACCTCATCTCCGAGGTCACGCGGACGATCTCGCTGGCGATCCGGCTGTTCGGCAACATCATGAGCGGGGCGATGATCGCGGCGATGGCGTTGGCGATCGCGCCCCTGTTCTTTCCCGTCATCATGAACGTGCTGGGCCTGCTGATCGGCGTGATCCAGGCCTACATCTTCGCGGTCCTGGCGCTGGTCTACATCGCCTCGGCCACCCGCGCCCACGAGGAACAGCTCGAGCGGGCGTCCAACGAAAAAGGAGAAACCATCCGTGGAAAGCCTTGAGCTGATCGGCATGATCTCGATCATCATGGCCGGAGCAACCGTGGGCATCGGCGCGCCGATCACCGCCATCGGCGAGGGCTGGGCGGTCTCGCGCGCGATGGGCGCCCTGGCCCAGCAGCCCGACGCCGGGCCGGTGATCTCGCGCACGCTGTTCATCGGCCTGGCGATGACCGAGTCATCGGCGATCTACTGCTTCGTGGTGTCGATGGTGCTGATCTTCGCCAACCCGTTCTGGAACCATTTCCTCACCATCACCGGAGG
>JAAYXJ010000085.1 GCA_012515985.1 Gammaproteobacteria bacterium | reverse complement strand
GACATCCGCCTGGGCGCCAAGGTTTCCAAGGCCGAGGTCATTCCTGCAAAGGCGGGCGGCAAGGGCAAGAAGAAGGAAGTCCAGGTCACCTTCGAGGACAAGAAGGGCGAGCAGACGATCACCGTCGACAAGCTGCTGGTCGCCGTGGGCCGCAAGGCCGCGTCGAAGGGCCTGCTGGCCGACGACAGCGGGGTGAAGCTCAACGACCGCGGCCAGATCGAGGTCGACGAGCACTGCCACACCGGCGTGGACGGCGTGTGGGCCGTGGGCGACTGCGTGCGCGGGCCGATGCTGGCGCACAAGGGTTTCGAGGAAGGCATCGCGGTGGCGGAGCTGATCGCGGGCCTGCCCGGCCACGTCAACATGGACACTATCCCCTGGGTCATCTACACCGAGCCGGAGCTGGCCTGGGTGGGCAAGACCGAGCAGCAGCTCAAGGAAGAGGGCATTCCCTACAAGGCGGGCAGCTTCCCGTTCGCCGCCAACGGCCGCGCGGTGGCGATGGTCGAGCCGGCGGGCTTCGTGAAGGTCCTCGCGCACGCCGAGACCGACCGCGTCCTGGGCATGCACCTGGTGGGCGCGAACGTCTCCGAGCTGGTGCACGAGGGCGTGCTGACGATGGAGTTCAAGGGATCGGCCGACGACCTGGCGCGGATCTGCCACGCGCACCCAAGCCTGTCGGAGGTCATCCACGACGCCGCCATGGCCGTGCACAAGCGCGCCATCCACAAGGCCAACTGAGGCCGCGCCTGGCTTCACCAGGCACACAGTCGACCGACGCCGGGCCACAGTGCCCGGCGTCGCCGTTTTCACCTTCCGGCCACACGGCCGGGGCGAAGGACCAGCGATGAAGAACCTCTGCGTGTACTGCGGCTCCAACACCGGCAGCAAGCCGATCTACCAGGAACAGGCGATCGCGCTGGGCACGCGCCTGGCGAAGGACGGCATCGGCCTGGTGTACGGCGGCGGCAACATCGGGTTGATGGGCGCGGTGGCCGACGCGGTGATGCAGGCCGGCGGCCAGGTCACCGGCGTGATCCCCGAGCAGCTGGTGCAGATGGAGGTGGCGCACAACGGCGTCACCCGGCTGGAGGTCGTCGGCTCGATGCACGAGCGCAAGAAGCGCATGTTCGACCTGGCCGACGGCTTCGTCGCCCTGCCCGGCGGCTTCGGCACGCTGGAGGAGATCATCGAGATGCTCACCTGGCGACAGCTGGGCATCGGGGACAAGCCCTGCGCATTCCTCGACGTGGCCGGCTACTGGTCGCCCATCGCGCAGATGATGGACCGCATGGTGGCCGACCGCTTCCTGCACCCCGACCAGCGGCAGGACCTGTGGATCGGCGATGACATCGGCGAAATGCTGGGCTGGATGCGGGCGTACGAGCCCGTCCAGGCCACCAAGTGGCTGAACGAGAAGCGGGGCAAGTCGCTGCGCTGAGACGCACTCGGCGGCGCACGGTGGGCCCGGCTGCGATTCCGGCCCCGTCACGGCACAATGGTTGGCCCCCAAACCTGGTGTGCCGATGTCCATTCCCGAGACATTCGCGGCCTTCCGCATCCACAACGACGAGAGCGGCTACCGCGCCGGCATCGAGGCGGTGGCGCTCAACCAGCTTTCGCCTGGCGAGGTGGTCATCCGTGCAGTCCACTCCTCGGTCAACTACAAGGACGCGCTCGCCGGCACCGGCAAGGGCAAGATCCTGCGGCGCTTCCCGCTGGTGGGCGGGATCGACGTCGCCGGCCACGTCGTGGCCTCCACCGACCCGCGCTTCCGCGAAGGCGATCCGGTGCTGGTCACCGGCCGTGGGCTGGGCGAGACCCGCGATGGCGGGTTTGCCCAGTACGTCCGCGTGGATGCGGACATGCCGGTGCCCCTGCCCGACGGCCTGGACCTGCGCGAAGCCATGATCCTGGGCACCGCCGGCTTCACCGCGGCGCTGGCGCTGGTGCGCATGGTCCACAACGGTCAGACGCCGGAGATGGGCCCGCTGGCGGTCACCGGCGCGACCGGTGGCGTGGGTTCGTTGGCGGTGGACATTTTCAGCACGGCCGGCTTCGAGGTCCACGCCATCAGCGGCAAGGCCGACCAGGTGGAGTACCTCCAGGCGCTGGGCGCCAGCCAGGTGCTGGGCCGCGACGCGCTGCAGACCACCCGGCCGCTGGAGACCGCGCGCTTTGGTGGCGGCCTCGACAACGTCGGCGGGCCCATGCTGGCCAGCCTGCTTGCGCAGACTTGTCCCTACGGCAACGTCGGCAGCGCCGGCCTGGCCGCCGACCATCGCCTGGATGCGACGGTGATGCCCCTGATCCTGCGTGGCGTTTCGCTGCTGGGCGTGGCTTCCACCGAGCCGCCCGCGGCGCTGCGCGACGAGGCCTGGCGACGGCTGGCCGGCGACTGGAAGCCGCGCCACATGGATGGGATCTGCACGCGGGAAACCACGCTCGAGGAGCTTCCGGCCGTGTTCGACGTGATGCTCTCCGGGAATTCCCTGGGCCGGACGCTGGTCACCCTGCCCTGAGGCCCCGCTTGCGGGCGCGCCGGGCGCCGATACAATCTCCGTTCACTTCTGGGGGAATCCAATGGCCCGCATCCTGATCGTCGACGACTCGCCTTCCCAGCTCGCCGGGATCTGCCGCATCGTCGAGAAACTCGGCCACCAGACCCTCACCGCACAGGACGGCCACGCGGGCGTGGAGCTCGCGACCCTGGATCTGCCGGACCTCATCCTCATGGACGTGGTGATGCCGAACCTCAACGGGTTCCAGGCGACCCGGTCGATCTCGCGCAACGAAGCCACCCGGCACATCCCGGTCATCCTGGTCACCACCAAGAACCAGGAAACCGACCGCGTCTGGGGCATGCGCCAGGGTGCGCGCGGATACCTCACCAAGCCCTTCACCGAGAAGGAACTGGCCGAGACTATCGATGCGGTGCTCGGGCCGGCGGCCGGGGGCAGCGTGGCAGCGCCGGCCGCGGGCTGAGCGCCGCGGCGCTCAGATCCGGCGCCAGCTGTTCCCGAACGCCTGGTGCAGCTTGCGGTAGGCCTCGCGCTGCGCCTCATCGCCGGCGCGCGGCGCGGTCACCTCCAGGATCACGATCTGGTCGCCATCCGGTTTCCCGCGGACGCCGGGCAGGCCGCGGCCGCGCAGGCGCAACCGCCGCCCGGCATCCGAATCCGGCGGCACCTTGACCTCCACCGGCCCGCCGAGGGTGGGCACTTCCACGGTCGCTCCCAGCGCCGCTTCCCAGGGCGCAACCGGGAGCACGTAGAGGATGTTGTCGCCGTCCACCTCGAAGCGGGGGTGGGCGGCGTACTCGATTTCCAGCAGCAGGTCGCCGGGCGCCCCGGGAGGGCCGCTGCCCTGCCCCTTCAGCCGCACCACCTGGCCGGGACGGATCCCACGCGGCACCTTGACGTCCAGGGTGCGGCCATTGAGGCTGATGCGCACGCTGGTGCCGGCGTGCACCGCCTCCAGCGGCACCGCCACGCGGGCCCGGGTATCGCCACGCGGCATCCCGCCGGGCCCCGCGTGGGGGCCCGCGCCAGCACGCCGGCGGCCGAACAGCTCTTCGAAAAAGTCGCTGAAGCCGCCGCCCGCGCCGCCACCGGCGAACACTTCCTCGAAGTCAAAGCCCTCCGGACCCCCATGGCCGAAGCCGCCGTGCGGCGGCCGCACCTCATCGCCAGGACGGTATCCACGCGCGCGCAACTGGTCGTAGGCGGCGCGCTTGGCCGGGTCGCGCAGCGCTTCATAGGCCTCGTTGACGGCCTTGAACCTTTCTTCCGCGTCCGGCTCCTTGCTTACGTCCGGATGGTATTTGCGGGCCAGGCGCCGGTAGGCGGCCTTGATCTCGGTGTCGCCAGCGCCCGGGTCGACGCCGAGCGTGTCGTAGTAATCCTTGAACTGCATCGTTCACCTGGTGTCTGGAAAAGCCGCGTTGGCGGCCCAATAAAAAAACGGCCTGCAAGCGGGCCTGCAGGCCGTAGTCTAGGGCTTCATGCCGGGGCCGGGCGGCCCGCGGACCGGCCGCAGCCACGCCGGCTTACTTGCCGGCGCCCACCTGGATCCGGCGGGGGGTGGTCTCCGGCCGCTTGGGAATGCTGATTTCAAGCACGCCGTTGCTGCCGGTCGCGGTGACGCCTTCCGGGTCTGCGCTGTCGGGCAGGGCGAAGCGGCGATGGAAGCTGCCGTAGCGGCGCTCGATGCGGGAGTACTTGTCTCCCTCGTCGCGGGTTTCGCTCCTGCGCTCGCCCTTGATGCTCAGGATGCCCTTGTCCATCAGCACCTCGACCTCGGACGGGTCGATGCCGGGCAGGTCGGCGAGGATGACGAAGCGGTCGGACTCCTCCTTGATGTCCACGCGCGGTGCCCACTGGCTTGTGACCACCGACGAGCCGTCGCCATCGTTATCGTTGAAAAACTGGTTGAATGCCTGGCGGATCTCCTCCGGGAACGCGGAAGAAACCGGCCACTGCGCCTGTCGCATCAGGTTTCTCATGTGTTTGCCTCCGTAGGACTGGTTGGTTGACTGGCCTCTCCGGGCCCATACCCGATACATGGGGCCGGACTTGCATATCTCAAGGGCCTGCGCAAGCCCCTGCCGGACCGGCTATGCTGCGCGGGTCCCCCAATCAGGAGCGCGCCACATGCCCGTCCAGGTCGGCGATCCCATCCCGGAAGTGGTCCTCAAGCACATCGACGACGGCATCCAGGCCGTTGACACCCCGACCCTCTTCCAGGACCGCAACATGGTGCTGTTCGCGGTGCCGGGCGCCTTCACGCCCACCTGTTCCGAGCGCCACCTGCCCGGCTTCATCGAACACTTCGACAAGTTCCGCGCCCGCGGCATCGAGGTCGCCTGCATGGCGGTCAACGACCCCTTCGTGATGAAAGCTTGGGGAGAGAGCCTGGGCGTTCCGAAGGGAATGCGGATGCTGGCCGATGGCAACGGCGACTTCACCCGCGCCCTGGGCATGGAGATGGACGGCAGCGCCTATGGCATGGGCCTGCGCGCCAAGCGCTTTGCCCTGTACGCCGAAGACGGCGTGGTGCGCAGCCTGTTCGTCGAGGCACCCGGCGAGTTCAGGGTGTCCAGCGCCGAACACGTGCTGGAAAACATCCCCGTGGGCGAGTCCCGGTAGGCCGCGGTCAGCGCACCACCCGGAACCGCACGCTGTCCCAGGCGCCGCTGTCCGCCAGCGCCGTCAGCGCGTACTCCCCGGGCTCCTTGAACTCGTGCACGAACGGGCGCCCGCCCTCCGTGCGCGCCAGCCAGCGGCCATCCAGGAGCCACTGGACTTCGCCGGCGGCGCCCGGCGCGCGCAGTGACAGCCGCACCCCGCGCGTGCTGGCGGGCGGTCGTGCCAGGCGCGCACCGTCCTGGACGCCTTCGATGCGCAGCCCGTCCAGCGCCTGGCGGCCATCGTCGGCGCAGCCGGGCGCCAGCGGGGGCAGGCGCGACGCCGACCGCTGAGCGAGCGGGAGCCACGGGGACAGCAGCGCCGGCCAGCGCGCGATTTCCACTTCGCGAACCTCCCGACCCTGCGTGCACGCCGCGGAGAGGCGCGCGCCGCTGCGCGCATCCACCTGGAACCTGACCCGCCCCGCGCTCCACAACCTGGCACCTCGTTCGGCGAAGGTGGGCGGAACCACCCCGTCCAGCACCCATGCCTGGAGACGCCGCTGGCACAGCGCATCGGACTGCGACCGCGCCTCCGTCCCCAGCGGCCAGCACACTTCGCGCCGCTCCACGCCGGACGGCGGCGGCAGCGGCACGCCATCGCCGGCCGCACGGGGCAGGCTGTCGATGACCTCGAACAGCAGCGGCAGGGCCGTGATCGCCCCGTACTGGCCCGGCAGCGGCGTACCGTCCGGACGGCCGACCCACACGCCCACGGTATGCCGGCGCGTCGCCCCCAGCGCCCATGCGTCGCGGAAGCCGTAGCTCGTGCCCGTCTTCCACGCCACCCGCGGCCGGTCGCGCAGGTCGAAGGTCTCCACCCGTTCGCCCGGGCGGGGGTTGGCTGCGAGCGCTTCGGCCACGATCCAGGCTGCCCCCGCGGACATCATCCGCCGCTCCAGCAGCGGCGCATCGGCCGTCAGGCGCACCCGGCCGGCGCGCCCCCCGCGCACCAGGGCGGCATGCGCTCCCACAAGGTCCTCGAGCGTTGCGCCGGTGCCGCCCAGGATCAGCGGCAGGCCGGGCCGGGCACCGCGGGGGAACCGCAGACGGATGCCGGCGTGCTCCAGCCGCGCAGCGAAACGGCCGGGCCCGACCCGGTCCAGCAGGTCCACCGCCGGCACGTTGAGCGAGAGCCTCAGGGCCTGCTCCGCCGACACCGGTCCGTGGAACGCCATGCCGAAATTCCCGGGCCGGTAGCCGTCGAACGACTGCGGCGCGTCCACCAGCAGGCTGGCCGAATGGATCAGGCCGTCGTCAAGCGCCATGCCATAGAGGAACGGCTTGAGCGTGGAACCGGGCGAGCGCCACGCCCGCACCATGTCCACATGGCCCAGACGCGCACGGTCTCCGAATTCCGCGGCACCGATGTAGGCCCGCGCCTCCATGGTGGCGTTGTCCACCACCAGCAGCGCGGCCGACGTGCGTTCGGGAAGCCGGGCGAAGTAGGAGGCCACCCGCTCTTCCAGCATGCGCTGCAGGCCGGCATCGATGGTGGACCGGATCCGTTCGGCGCCCGGCTCGGCGCTGCGCAGGCGCTGGGCAAGCAGCGCCGCATGCATCGGCTGGCGCAGGCTGCGCGACACCACCGGTTCGATCCGAGCGTCGTCGACCTCGGCGCGGCTCCAGGCCCCCTGCGACACCATGCGTTCGAGGAGCTTGTCGCGCGCGATGCGGGCGCGCTCCGGATGCCGGTCCGGCCGCAGCCGGCTGGGTGCCTGCGGCAGCACCGCCAGCAGCGCCGCCTCCGCCCGCGACAGCCGTGACGCGGGCTTGCCCAGATACGCCCAGCTGGCCGCCTCGACGCCCTCGATGGTTCCGCCGAACGGCGCGCGCTCCAGGTACAGGGTGAGGATTTCGCGCTTGGAGAGATGGGCCTCCAGCTGCAGCGCCCGCAGCATCTGCCGCGCCTTGCCCCAGGGTGTGCGCGAGTGCGGTTCCAGGATCCGCGCCACCTGCATGGTCAGGGTGGAGCCGCCGGACACGATCCTCCCCGCGCGCAGCCACTGCCATCCGGCCCGCGTCAACGCCACCGGGTTGACGCCCGGATGGCGGTGGAACCAGCGGTCCTCATAGGTCAGCAGTGCTTCCAGATACAGCGGTGATACGGTCTCGGGCTCGACCGGATGCCGCCATACGCCTTCGGCGTCCGCAAACGCGCGCAGCGGCGTACCGTCGCGCGCGACCACCACGGCGCTGGTATCGCGCGCGGTTGGCAGCGGCGGGGGGAACAGCCAGTCCAGGGCGAGCAGCGACAGCAGCAGCGCCACCGCGCCCCAGCGCAGGCCGGCCAACAGGCGCGCGCGCCGCCTGCCCCGTCCGGCACGGCCGCCCATGGTTACCGCTCCCCGGGCAGCGGAAGCAGCACCGTGGCGACCGCGCCGGGCCCGTCCACGCGTGCTTCCAGGGACAGCGTTCCGCCCTGCCCCTCCACAATCTGGCGGGACAGCACCAGTCCGATTCCGGAGCCCTCCTGCTTGGTGGTGAAGAACGGAACGAACAGGTTGTCACCCGGCGGCGGGCCGTGGCCCCGGTCGAGCACCTCGATCCGCGCGTTGGCGCCGTCCCGGCCCCAGCGCAGGCATACCTCGCCCTCGCCTGCCTCCAGGCCGTTGCGCACCAGGTTGATGAGCACCTGTTCGGTCTGGTCGGCATCGGCCAGTGCCTGGATTTCGCCGCCTTCCAGGCGCAGCCGCGGATCGGCCACCAGGTCGGCGACGCGGCGGCACAGGGCGCCAACCTCGATCGGGGCCGGCTTCGCGGCGGGCAGCCGCGCCAGCCGCGCGTAGCCGCCCATGAACCGCTGCAGGGCGCCGCTGCGCTGCTCGATGATGTCGAGCCCGCGCAGCAGGTCCGCGCGCCCGCGCTGCTCCAGGGGCGCCCCTTCGCGCGGCAGGATCCGGCGCAGCGTATCGGCCATGGAGGCGATCGGTGCCAGCGAATTGTTGATCTCGTGGCTGAGCACGCGCAGCAGGCGCCGGAACGCCTGCGCCTCCTCCTCGCGCAGCGCCTGCTCCATCGGCTGCACCACCAGCAGCCGGCCGGCCTGGCTCTGGCTGCGCAGCGCCGCGTGGGACACCTGCCAGCGGCCGCGGCCACCCGGGAAGGCATGCGGCAGGATCCCGCCGGAGGGCACGTCGAACAGCGCCGCCACCCCGATCCCGGCCGCCGTGCTGCCCAGGAGCGTCGCCGCCGGCTGGCCCAGCAGGCGCTCCCCGGCCGGGTTGACCACCCGCAGCCGGGTCCCCTCCCCGAACACGAACACCGCGCCGTCGAGCGCCGCGAGCGTCTTGGCCAACAGCTGCACGCTCTCGCGGGTGCTGCGCGATTCGTCCTGCAGGCGCGAGGCCAGGGCATTGAGCCCTTCCACCAGGCGGGCGTGGTCACCATCGCGCCCCGCCGCCTTGCCGCGGGCGGTGTAGTCCCCCTCCACCAGCGCCTCCACGAGGTTGCCGATGGTCCGCAGGCGATGCCCCTCGCCAGGCCTGCGCGCCAACGCCGCGGCGCCGGTCAGGGCCGCGACCAGCAACAGCAGCAGCCACGCCGCCGCGCCTTCCGGCACGCCCGCCAGCAGCACCAGCACCAGCGCGAAGAACGCGGGCGCGGCCACCAGCAGCCGCCCGCGCAGCGCTCCGTCAGCCGCCCGCATGCTCGATCCCGTGCTTGGCCAGCCGGCGGTACAGGCTCTGGCGGCTGATCCCAAGCTGGTTGGCTGCCCGCTGCAGGTTGCCCCGATGGACCTCCACCGCCCGCTGGAGCAGCCAGGCTTCCGCCTGGTCCAGCGTCATTGCCTCAAGCCCGGCGCCGGCGGCAGGCGCGCCCACGGGCTCCAGGCCAAGCGCGTCGGCGTCCAGCGAAGGACCGTCGTGGAGCAATGCGACCCGCTCCATCACGTGGGAAAGCACGCGGACGTTGCCGGGCCAGGGATAGGCCTCCAGTGCGCTGCGGGCTGATGCCGCGAGCGTCGGCAGCGGCCGTCCGTAGCGCGCGCAGGCCCGCGCCAGGTAATGGCGCGCCAGCGGCAGGATGTCCTCCACGCGCTCGCGCAGCGCCGGGATGCGCGCCTGGAAGGTATTGATCCGGTACAGCAGGTCCTGGCGGAACCGCCCTGCTTCCACTTCCGCGGCCAGGTCGCTGTTGGTGGCGGCCACGATCCGCACGTCCACCCGCTGGGTGCGGGACGACCCCACCCGCTCGAATTCGCCGTCCTCGATCGCGCGCAGCAGCTTGGGCTGCTGCTCCAGCGGCAGGTTGCCGATCTCGTCCAGGAACAGCGTGCCGCCGTCGGCCAGTTCAAAGCGCCCGGCGCGCTCCTGGCGCGCGTCGGTGTAGGCCCCGCGCACGTGGCCGAAGAGCTCGGACTCGAACAGCCCGGGCGCGAGCCCGCCCACGTCCAGCTTGACGAAGGTCTGGCCGCTGCGCGCCGACCAGCGGTGCACGAGCTGGGCCAGGATGCTCTTGCCGGTGCCGTTCTCGCCCAGCAGCAGCACCGGCGCGTCGCTGGCCGCGATCCGCTGCAGCTCGTCCACCAGCCGCCGCATGGCCGGCGATTCGGCCACGAAGCCGTCGCCCGCCTCTTCCAGCAACAGGGCATTGGCCGCGCCCAGCCGCCGCTCGCTCCGGCGGCTGCTCGCCAGCGCGATCCGGCTCTCCAGCACCGCCAGCAGGCGGGCGTTCTGCCATGGCTTTTCGATGAAGTCGGCGGCCCCCAGCCGCATCGCCTCCACCGCCAGTTCCACGCTCGCCCAGGCCGTCATCACGATGACCGGCAGGCCCGGCCAGTTCGCCGCGATGTGCTGCACCAGTTCCAGGCCCTCCTGCCCGGACGTGGTGTCGCGCGTGTAGTTCATGTCCGCGAGCACCGCGGAGAAATCATCGCCGCGCAGGCAGGCCGCCGCTTCCTCGGGGGAAGCGGCGGCCACCACGGCATAACCCTCGCTCTCCAGCAGCATGCGCAGGGCTTCGCGCACGTCCGGCTGGTCATCGACCACCAGCACCCGGGCAGGTGCTGGCGGCTTGTTGCTGTCTGCAGGCATGGCGTGAAGTCTAGCGGCTGCCACCGGGCGGCCGTCACTCCACGCGCAGGGCCTGCATGGGTGGCACCCGCGCCGCGCGCAGCGCAGGCCGGAAGCTGGCCAGCACGCCGGCTGCGCCCAGCACCACGAGCACCGCGCCCAGGGCGAGCGGATCGGCCGGGCTGATGCCATACAGCAGCCCCTGCAGCATCCGGGACACGGCCAGCGCCACGGCCACCCCGACGGCCAGCCCCAGCGCCACCTGCTTCATCCCTTCGCCCAATACCTGGCGGAACAGCCGCTGCGGCGGCGCCCCCAGGGCGGCACGCACCCCGAACTCGTGGCGCCTGGCCTGCACCGCCACCGAGGCCACCGAATACAGGCCCACGCAGGCCAGCAGCAGCGCCAGGGCGGCGAACAGCGATACCAACACCAGTCCAAGCTTCTGCAGCCCGGTGACCTTGGCCACCACCGCCTGCATGGCCACCGGCGCGGTGATCGGCTGCAGCGGAGACACCGCCTCGACGGCGCGCCGGATGCCCGGCTCATCGATGCCCGCACCCGGCTGCATCCGCAGCATGTAGGTCAGCGGCAGGAACGCGCGCATCATCTCCCAGGTGGTGTCGGATGCCTGGGCCAGCGGCGTGTACACCATCGGCGGCGCCGGCTGCCCCGGCCCGTGCTGGTGCGTGTCCGCCACTACGCCCACCACCCGCAGCGGCGGCTCGCCGTCCAGCGCCAGGCGCACGGTGCGTCCCAGCGGCTCGCCGTCGAGATAGGCCCGGGCGAAGGCGGCGTTGACCACCGCCACCGGCTCGCCGCCGGCATCGTCGGATTCACCGAGCGCACGGCCCGCCAGTGGCGGCAGGCCCAGCACTTCCTGGTACCCGGGGCCAACCAGGCGGTACTGGACCGAAACCGTGCGACCTTCGCCGAGCTCCACCGGCATGTTGAACTGTTCGCCCGCGGGCGCCGCGTTGGCCACCGTCGCCCGCGCCACGCCCGGGACCGCCTCCAGGCTGGCGGCGATGCGCCGGGTCTGCTCCATGGTGGCGCCCAGGTCCGGATAGCGGTCCTTGAGCGGCGACAGGGTGAACACGGCCACGTCGCGGGTCTCGAAGCCCATCGGCACCGACAACGTGCGGCACAGGCTGTGGGTGAGCAGGCCGGCGCCAACCAGCAGCACGGCTGCCAGGGCCACCTGCGCCACCACCAGCCCGCGTCCCAGGCGTCCGGCGCCGCGGCTCCAGCCGGTGCGGCCGCCGCCCACCAGTTCGCGCGCCGGTGCCTTGCTGCGGCCACGCCACGCTCCCAGGATCCCGCCAAGGCCGGCCATGGCCAGGGCAGCCGCCACTGCCAGGACCACGCTCCGGGCGGTCAGGCCCACGGGGGCGCCGCCGAGCCAATCCTGCGGCACCGTGCCGCCGAACACGCGCAGTCCCGCCCAGGCCAGGACCAGGCCGATCGCGGCACCGCACAACCCCACCAGCGCGCCTTCGGCCAGCGCCGGCACCACCAGCCTGCTGCGCGGCGCTCCCAGGGCCACGCGGACCGCGGCGTCATGCCGGCGCGACAGCGAGCGCAGCAGCATGAGGCTGGCAAGATTGATTGCCGCGATCAGCAGCACGCAGCCGGCGGCCATGAGAAACAGCCACAGGATCTGCGACTGGTGCGCCAGGCGCTCGATGGGCAGGGCCCCGATGCGCACGTCGCGCAGCCATTCGAGCGACTGCGGCGTCGCGCCGAGCGCGGAGGCGTATGCGCTCCGCACCAGCGGATCGACTGCAGCGGCGACGGATTCCACGCTGCTCCCCGGGGCCAGCCGGCCAACCAGCGCCTCGTTGGTGGCCATGACGGTGCTGTCGCGCGAGGCCTGCAGCGGCATCATCAGCTCGAAGCTCTCCGCCCAGTCGAAATCTTCCGGCAGGACGCCAATCACCGGCACGGCGCGGCCCTCGACCATCATGCTGGTGCCCACCGCCGAGGGATCGCCGCCAAACTGCCGCTCCCAGAACCCGTGCGTCAGGATCACCGCCTGCGGGCCATCCGGCCTCACCTCGTCGGCGTTGAAGTTGCGTCCGGCGGCCATCGGCAAGCCAAGCGTCGGCACCAGGCCATCGTCGGCCAGCAGGGTCCTGGCCACCTGTGCCACGTCCCCGATCGCCACGTTCGTATTGCGGGTGAAGCCCGAGACCAGTCCCATCGACTCGACGCCCGGCACGTCGGCCAGCGCGGTGCGGAAGCCCGGGCCGGCTGCCACGATCCCGGGATCGAACACCAGCCCCATGAAAACCAGCCGGTCCGGCTCCGGGAACGGCATCGGCCGCATCAGGGTACGGTCGATGAGCGAGAACACCGCCGTCACCGCCGCCACCCCCAGGGCCAGGGTCACCGCCGCGAGCATCAGCCAGGCCGGCCTGCGGACCAGCGATCGCCACGCCTGGGCGGCTTCGGCCGCCAGCACCCCGGCGGCGGTCACGCCACCACCTCGGCCAGCGGCATGTCGCGCTCGTGGCGCATCCGCTCGAAGGTTTCTTCGTCCACGATGCGGCCGTCGAGCATGAGCACCTGGCGCCCGGCGCGGCGGGCGAAGGCCGGATCGTGGGTGACCATGCAGATCGTCGTACCGTTCTCGTGCAGCTGCTCCAGCAGCTGCATCACCGCCTCGCCGTTGCGGCTGTCCAGGTTGCCCGTGGGCTCGTCGGCAAGCAGGATCGCCGGGTCGCCGGCCAGCGCGCGGGCGACCGCCACGCGCTGCTGCTGGCCGCCGGACAGCTGGCCCGGGTAATGCCGCGCCCGGTGGTTCATCCCCACCAGCTCAAGCACTTCACGCACCCGCTGGCTGCGGGCCCTGGCGTCGATCCCGTCGCGGTAGGTCAGCGGCAGGGCAACGTTCTCGGCGACGGTCATGTCGGCGATGAGGTTGAAGGCCTGGAAGATGAAACCAATCTGCCGGTTGCGAACCGCGGCGCCCTCGCGCAGCCCCAGGCCGGTGACATCGCGGCCATCGAGCACGTAGCGCCCTGCGCTTGCCGGCTCGAGCAGCCCGAGCACCGACAGCAGGGTCGACTTGCCACATCCGGACGGGCCGGAGATGGCCACGAACTCGCCGGAATGGATGTCCAGGGTGACGTCCGAGAGGGCATGCGTTTCCATCTCGTCGGTGTGGAAGATCTTGCCGAGCCCGGAGAGCCGGATCAGCGGTGCGGATGTCTGGGTGCTTGCGTTCATGGAAAACCTCACTGGTTCAGCGCAGCCGCAGGACGTCGTGACCGTCCCAGCGGCTGGTATCGGAAAGGATGGCGCGATCGCCGTTGCGCAAGCCCTCGGCGACCTCGATGCGGTCGCTTGAGGCCGCGCCGTACCGCACCGGCAGGCGCCGGGCAGCGTCGCCCTGGGCATCCAGGACAAACAGGCTCGAGGCGGCTCCCGGTACCGCCAGCGGCGGCCGCGGGATGCTCACCACGTCGTCGAGGCGCCCGAGCAGGACCCGGCCTTCGACCGACAGGTCCGGACGCGCGCCCGGCGGCAACTCGCCCTCGAAGACAACATCGACCGCGACGCTGCCGTTGCGCACCGCCGGATCAATCCGGGCCACGCGGCCTTCGGCCAGGCCGTTGCGGGTATCGATCGTCACCGGCAGCTCGAGCAGCAGGTCCTTGGCCAGGACTTCCGGTACCTGCAGCCTCGCGATCAGGTCGTCCGGCCGGGCCACGCGGGCCAGGGCCGTGCCGATCTCGACCTGCTGGCCGGCCTCGACTTCGACCTGCTGCAGGATGCCGTCGATACCGGCCCGCACCTCCATCGCCTGGAGCTGCTGGCGCGCGATCTCCAGCGCGCTGGCCGCCTCATCGCGGCGCGCGGTGCTGGCCTGGATCTGGGCCTGCATGTTCTGGCGGAACGCCTCCACCCGTTCGCGCTCGATGCGGGCACGGTTGCCGCTCTGCTCTTCGTTGATCTCGCTCTGGCGCAGCTCGATGGTGGCGATCACCCCGGATGCATGGGCGCGCGCGTTGGCCTCGGCCCTCACCCGGGCCATCTGCCACTCCGCGTCCGCCTGGGCCAGCGCTGCCTGCTGGTCCAGCAGCTGCGACCTCAGCGACGTGCGGGCCGCGGCCACGTCCGCCTCGGCGCCGGCCAGGGCCGCCCGGGCCTGTTCCAGCCGCGCTTCAAGCTCCGGGTTGACCATGCGGATGATCACGGTGTCCGGCTCGACCCGCGCACCCGGCTCAACCACGATCTGCTGCACGGTGGCCCGGGCCCCTGCGCTGATCCAGCGCGTATCGCGGGGCATGAGCACACCGTTGGCGCGGATCTCCCGCGCCATGTCGCCGCGTTCGGCCGTGCCGATCCACACTTCGGCGGCGCCAACCGTGGGAGCGGCCTGCCCCATGCGCATGAGCAGGACCAGAAGGATGAGGGCCAGCACTGCTGCGCCGGCGAGGAGGAGGATGCGGGGGCGGCGCCACTTTGGGGCGCCAGGGGTGCGTTTGATGTCCATGCCCTTGTTACCGCATGGCCCGTGCCAACCCTGGAATCGCAGTAACCCATTGATTGGCCGTTGCGCCCGGCCGGAATCGGACGGCTCCGGCGTCCGTTTCCGGACCGGCTGTCCGTTATCGGACAGCCTGCTCCCGGCCCGGCTGCACCACCGTGATGGTCTCCGGCACCGCCCGGCCGACGCCACGCAGCTCCGGCCGGTACATGTCCTCCACCATTGGCGGCGGCACGGTGTAGGTCCCCGGCGTCACCGCCCGCACGAGGTAGAACAGCCGGGCCGTGCGGCCCCGGCGGAGGCTGAGCGCGGCCACGTAGCGGTCGTCGCGGAACTCCTCGTGGTGCAGGTCGGCGGCGCCGCTGCGTTCGGACAGGTTGACGCCTTGCACGGTCACCTCGCCCCACTGCTCCCCATCGGCGAGGTTGAAGTTCTCGATCTCCAGCCCGGCAGGGAGCAGGTCCGTCAGCAGGGCATCGGGCATGGCCCGGTCGGCCGTGATCGAGACCGCGACGATCAGGGCCTCGCCCTCCGCCAGCGGGCCGGGCTCCCACGCCGAACCGTCAAGCCGGTACAGCTGGCGCTCGACCTTGAGCCGGCTGAAATCGGCTTCCGGCGCGGTGCGCGGCACGCCTGCAACCTCCAGGCTGGCATAGAACGGCGGCTCACCCGCGGGTTCGAAGCGCACCCCGGCCGCCAGGTCCGCATGGTCGAACCGGCGGCCGAAGATGCGCGTCCCACTGATCTGCTCTTCGGTCCCGCCAATGCGCAGCACGCCCGCGACCTGGCGCGAGCCGTCCGCCGCAAGCGCCCTGCCCAGCCGCGCGATCGCAATCTGCTCCTGCGTGCTCAGGTACATCCAGCGCTGCTGGCGGCGGGCGTCGAGTTCGCGCCCCACGTCGATCGCGCGCGCGGTGTATTCCGGCTTCGCCGCATCCTGTTCGTGCACCAGCGCGATCGACATTGCGGCATCGCGCAGCGGCGTGGACCAGTCGCCAAGCCAGCGCGGGCGCTCGCGCTCCAGCGCGAAGCCCTGGGCGATGGCCCTGTCGCCGCGTGCCTGGTCGCCCTGCAGCCGCAGCGCCAGCCCCAGCCGCACCAGCGGCAGGCCGCTGAGCGCGCCGTCCGACTGGTTGTCGAAGACCGCCCGCAGCGTGCCCAGCGGAGCCCGGTTGACCCGCGCCAGCACGAACCCGGCATGCGCCTGGTAGGCCAGCTTGAGGTACTGGCGGTGGTCGCGTCCGTAGAACTCCTGGCCACCGGCCAGCAAATCCTCGTTGAGACGCTCCAGCGCCTTCTGCAGCACGCCTTCGGGAACGGCGAAGCCCGCATCGCGCGCGTCGAGCAGGAACTCGGCCACGTACGGCGTCAGGAACGGATCCACCGGGCCGCTGCTGCCCCACATCGAAAAGTGGCCGTTGGCCGCCTGCATCGACGCCAACCGGCCGAAGACGGCCTGCACGGTGCGCTGCCGCCGCTCCGCATCCACGTCGTCCAGGCCGAGCATGGACACCGTGGCCTCGTCCAGCAGAAGGGCCGCATAGCCTCGGCTGGCGGTCTGCTCGGCGCACCAGTAGGGGTAATCAAGCGCGCCTCGCAGCGCGGCCGCGAACGGGATGGGCGGGAACGCAGTGACGCTCATCTGCGCCTGCACCGAGCCCGGCATCAGACCCTGCGCGAAGTCGGCGCCCAGGGCCACCGGTGTGAGTTCCTCCAGCGCCCGCGTTTCCGCGCGCAGCATCGACGGCCAGGCAGCCCGCACGGGGAGGTCGTAACTGCGGTCAACGCTTTCCCCGTTGCCTTCCACCCGGATGCGGACCCGGGCGGTCGCGTAGTCATTGGCCGCGGTGAGCGGGAAGTTGAGCGTGCCGGCTCCGTCGGCGGCCAGCTGCACGCTGCGCGTGCCCTCGCCCACCGCGATCGGACCTTCGCCCTCGGCACGCACCGTGAATTC
>JAAYXJ010000084.1 GCA_012515985.1 Gammaproteobacteria bacterium | reverse complement strand
TCGGCCACCGCCCGCGGATCGGGCGGGTCGATGAACGGGAAATCCTCCACCATGCGCGGGTTGACCGCGACGGGCGCCGCCTTGCCGCGGCGGTGGCGTCGCCGGCCCCCGCCGGCCCCACCCAGGCCCAGCGAGAGCATGCGAAGGATCACGCCCGCAAGCGCCGCCCGGCGGATCTCTGGGTCGGTGTACGGCGGCCGCGACTGGTAGTCGGCCTCGGAATACAGGCGGATGCAGGTGCCGGGGGCAACGCGCCCGCAGCGGCCCTTGCGCTGCTCGGCGCTGGCCTGCGACACCGGTTCCACGTGCAGGCGGTCAAGCTTCTGGCGCGGACTGTAGCGCTTGACCCGGGCCAGCCCCGGGTCGACCACGTAGTGGATCCGGGGCACTGTCAGCGAGGTCTCGGCCACGTTGGTGGCCAGCACGATGCGCCGCTTCGGGCCGGGGTTGAACACCCGGTCCTGGTCACGCGCAGAGAGCCGCGCATACAGCGGCAGCACCTCGGTGTGGCGGTACTTCCGCCGCTCCAGCGCGCGGTGGGCGTCGCGGATCTCGCGCTCCCCCGGCAGGAACACCAGCACATCGCCCTGGCCGCGCTCGGCCATGATCTCGTCGCAGGCGGCGACGACCCCGTCGATGACGGTGCGCTGCCCGGCATCTTCGCCGTCGCCTTCCAGCGGCCGCCACCGCGTTTCAACCGGATATCCCCGGCCCTCCACGTCGACCACCGGCGCATCGCCGAAATGCTCCGCGAAGCGCGCGGTGTCGATGGTGGCGGAGGTGACGATCACCTTCAGGTCCGGCCGGCGCGCCAGCAGCTGCTTCAGGTAACCCAGCAGGAAATCGATGTTGAGGCTGCGCTCGTGGGCCTCGTCGACGATGATGGTGTCGTAGGCTGACAGCCAGCGGTCCGAGGCGATCTCCGCCAGCAGGATCCCGTCGGTCATGAACTTGACCGCGGTGCGCTCGCCGACCTGGTCGTTGAAACGCACCTGGAACCCGACCGCCCCGCCGATCGGCACGCCCAGTTCCTCGGCCACCCGCCGCGCCACCGCGCGCGCGGCGATGCGGCGTGGCTGGGTACACCCGATCATCCCGGCGGCGCCGCGCCCGGCCGCCAGGCACAGCTTGGGCAGCTGGGTGGTCTTGCCCGAGCCGGTTTCCCCCGCCACCACCACCACCTGGTGATCGCGGATGAGTTCCACCAGGCGGTCGGCATGGGCGGCGATCGGGAGCGAGGCATCCACCGCTGCCTGCGGCAGCTGCGACGCGCGCCGCTCACGCTCGGCCACCGACGCCTGCAGCGCCTGTTCAAAGCGCTCGCGCAGATCCGCTTTGCCCGGCGCCTCGTTCCATTTCGACCACAGGCCGATGAGGCGGCCACGGTCACGCGCCATGGCAGCATCGATCGCGCGCCGGGCCTGGCGCGGCGCGGAAGGGGTGGGAACGGGGACCGGCTTCATCGTCTCATTGAGTTGGGCGCCCGGCGCCGGGAAGTCAACCGCCGGGCCCGGACATTGTTGCCGCGCCGGGCCCGGCCTGCGCGTGAGCGGGGTGATTTCCGACGCGCGCGGCCGGGGTTGGCCGATGGGTCCGCCCAGGGGGTGCCCGGTATCCTAGTGGCATGTCCGTCCCCCAGCATCCCCGCGCGCTGGAGATCCTGCAGCGCGTGTTCGGCCACTCCGCGTTCCGCGGCGAGCAGGCCGCCATCGTCGACCATCTGGCCTCCGGCAACGACGCCCTCGTGCTGATGCCCACGGGCGGCGGCAAGTCGCTGTGCTACCAGCTGCCGGCGCTGCTGCGCGAGGGCACCGCGGTGGTGGTGTCGCCGCTGATCGCGCTGATGCAGGACCAGGTGGAGGCGCTGCTGCAGCTGGGCGTGCGCGCCGCCTACCTCAATTCCACGCTCGAGGCGGCCGAAGCCCAGGCCATCGAACGCAAGCTGCTGGCGGGTGAGCTGGACCTGCTGTACGTGGCCCCCGAGCGGCTGCTGACCCCCCGGTTCCTGTCGCTGCTGGACCGGGCCCACATTGCGCTGTTCGCCATCGACGAAGCGCACTGCGTATCGCAGTGGGGCCACGACTTCCGCCCCGAATACCGCGAACTGACGATCCTGCACGAGCGCTGGCCGCAGGTGCCGCGGATCGCGCTCACCGCGACCGCCGACCCGCCCACCCAGCGCGAGATCGCCGAGCGCCTGCAACTGGAGCAGGCCCGCCGCTTCGTGAGCTCCTTCGACCGCGCCAACATCCGCTACACCGTGGTGCAGAAGGACAGCGCCAAGCGCCAGCTGCTGGATTTCCTGGGCGGTCGCGAGGGCCAGGCGGGGATCGTGTACTGCCTGTCCCGCCGCAAGGTGGAGGAATTCGCCGACTTCCTGGTGGCCAACGGGTTCGACGCCGTGCCATACCACGCCGGCATGGCCGCGGCCGAGCGCGCGGCCAACCAGCGGCGCTTCCTGCTGGAGGAAGGCGTGGTGGTGGTGGCGACGATCGCCTTCGGCATGGGCATCGACAAGCCCGACGTCCGGTTCGTGGCCCACATGGACCTGCCCAAGTCGATCGAAGGGTACTACCAGGAAACCGGCCGCGCCGGCCGCGACGGCGAGCCGGCCGATGCATGGATGTGCTACGGCCTGGGCGATCTGGTGCTGCTGCGGCAGATGATCGAGCAGTCCGAATCCGGGGAGGAGCGCAAGCGGCTGGAGCATCGCAAACTCGACGCCCTGGTGGGCTACTGCGAATCAATGCGCTGCCGGCGAGAAGTGCTGCTGGCCAACTTCGGCGAGCACTACCGGCCCGCGCACTCCGGCAGCTGCGGCAACTGCGACAACTGCCTGCATCCACCCGAGGCCTGGGATGCCACGGTGGTGGCGCAGAAGGCGCTGAGCTGCGTGTATCGCAGCGGCCAGCGCTTCGGCGCCGCCCACGTGATCGACATCCTGCGCGGGGCCGACAACGAGAAGATCCGCCAGTTCGGCCACGACCAGCTCAGCACCTACGGCATCGGTGCCGACATCGACGCGCGCAGCTGGCGCGGGGTGTTCCGGCAGCTGGTCGCCCACGGCCTGCTGGAGGTGGATGCCGAGGGCTATGGCGGCCTGAGGCTGACCGCTGCCAGCCGCCCGGTCCTGCGTGGGGAACAGCAGCTGCTGCTGCGCAAGCTGGCGCCCCCGCGCCGCGAGCGTGAGCGCTCCCGGGCTGCCCGGGCCAGCGCACCGGAGCTTGAACTGGCGCCTGATGACATGCCGCTGTTCGAAGCCCTGCGCCAGATGCGCGCACAGCTGGCGCGCGAGCAGGGCGTGCCGGCGTACGTGATCTTCCACGACAGCACCCTGCGCGAGATCGCCGCGCGCCGGCCGGGCAACGCTGATGAACTCGCCGGCATTGGCGGCATCGGCGCCGGCAAGCTGGCGCGCTACGGCGACGTGGTGCTCGAAACGGTGATGGACACCCCGTGAACAGCGGGCCCCGTCCCTTCCCGCAATGCGGAGGGAACGGGGCCCGGCAGTTCCCGCCGGCGCGCGAACCTCAGCGCAGGCCGGTGACCTCGATTTCCACCCGGCGATCCGGGCGCAGGCATTCAATCAGCGCGTCGCGCTGCAGTCCGCTGTCGCAGCGGGACACCGGCTGGGTCGATCCGCGGCCGTACGCGGTGATGTGCGATGCCGGGATGCCTTCCTGCACCAGCAGCTCGCGCACCGTGC
>JAAYXJ010000017.1 GCA_012515985.1 Gammaproteobacteria bacterium | reverse complement strand
CTCTTGCCGCGGTGCTCGCCGCGGGAACATTCCCCGTGGCGGCGATGGCCGCGCCCGCCTGTGCGGACCTGGTGGTGGTGGATGCGCACATCCGCACGCTGGATGAGGCGGTGCCGCGGGCAAGTGCGCTTGCAACGATGGGATCGCGGATCGTGGCGGTGGGCGATGAGGCGGATGTGCGCGGGCTGGTGTGTGGATCGACGCGGGTGATCGAGGCGCATGGGCGGCTGGTGCTGCCGGGGTTCAACGACAGCCACGTGCATTTCATGGATGGAGGGCAGGGGCTGTCTTCGGTGGACCTGCGCGATGCGCCGTCACAGGAGGAATTTGCGCGGCGGATCGGGGAGTTCGTGGCCGGGCTGGCGCCGGGGGAGTGGGTGCTCAATGGCAATTGGGACCATGAAAACTGGAGTCCGAACGATCTGCCGACGCGGCAGCTGATCGATGCGTTGACGCCGGACAATCCGGTGTTCGTGCAGCGGCTCGATGGGCACATGGCGCTGGCCAACAGCGTGGCCCTGGCGCTGGCGGGGATAACGCGGGAGACGCCTGATCCGCCGGGCGGGGAGATCGTGCGCGATGCGGATGGGGAGCCGACGGGGGTGCTCAAGGACGATGCGATGGGGGCGGTGTCGGCGGTGATCCCGGAGCGCAGCTTCGAGCAGGCGCTGGCGGTGGCGCGGGCGGCGACGGAGCATGCGGCCTCGCTCGGGGTGACGAGCGTGCAGGACATGGGGCCGAACCGGCCGGGGGTGTACCAGGAGCTCGCACGGCGCGGCGAACTCAAAACGCGGATCTATGCGGTGTCGCCGCTGGCGGATTACCAGCGCTGGGTACGGGCGGGGGTGCGTGCCGCTTTCGGCGGACCGATGCTGCGGGTGGGCGGGCTCAAGGGGTTCACCGATGGGAGCCTGGGCTCGACCACGGCGTGGTTCTTCGAGCCGTACCTGGATCAGCCGGACTCCACCGGGCTTGCGCTGGAGCAGGCGCGGCGGCATCCCGATGATGTCACCGGCGCCGACGCAGCGGGGCTGCAGGTGATGATCCACGCAATCGGCGACCGGGCGAACCACGAGGTGCTGGAGGTGTTCGGCCAGGTGGCGGCCAGGCACGGGGAGCGCGACCGCCGGTTCCGGGTGGAACACGCGCAGCACCTCAACGACGGGCTGATCCGGCGGTTCGCGGAGCAGGACGTGATTGCCTCGGTGCAGCCGTACCACGCCATCGATGATGGCCGCTGGGCGCACCTGCGGCTGGATGCGGCGCGGCTGGCGGGCACCTATCCATTCCGCGACATGCTCGAAGCCGGCGTGCGGCTGGCGCTGGGCACCGACTGGTACGTGGCGCCGCTCGATCCGATGTTGACGGTGCACGCCGCGGTCACCCGGGCGACGCTGGACGGAAAACACCCGGACGGCTGGTTCCCCGGGCAGAAGCTCACGGTGGAAGAGGCGGTGCGGGCCTACACCGTTGGCTCGGCCTATGCGGAGTTCCAGGAGTACGAGAAGGGCACGCTTGCACCGGGCATGCTGGCCGATTTCGTGGTCTGGTCACAGGACATCTTTGAAGTCGAACCCGACGTCATCCGGAGCACCCGCGCACTGCTGACCGTGGTGGACGGGCAGGTGGTGTACGAGGCGGAATAGTCGCGAAGGCGCAACAAAAAAGGCCCCCGCATTGCTGCGGGGGCCTCCCGGCGGGACTGGAACAGGGGGATTACAGATCCACGCCGAAGCCGACGCCGGCCGAACGCTCGCCGCTGCTGAAGGCGCCGCCGATGGAGAACGACGCGGTGCGGCCGATGCGCTTGCCATAGCCGATCGACAGGCCCTGCTCGCCGCCCTGGAAGCCGGCGCCCACCGCGATGCGGCCGCGCGGGCTCTGGGTGCCGGCGGCGTTGATGGCCATGTTGAGCATCGCCGAGCTCATGGCGCCCATGCGGTCGATGCGGCGGTCCTGGCGGTGCAGGCGGTGGTCGAAGTCGTCAAAGCGGTCTTCGAGCATGTTGAGGCGATCATTGAGGCTGCCGGCGTCAAAGCCCACCAGTGCCTGGATGGCCTGGTCGGTGTAGGCGTTGGCCGAGGACAGCGTGGTTGAACTGCGCGCATCCGTGTACTGGTTGGCCTCGGCCAGAGTGGCCTCGTCGCCGTCAGCCATGTCGGCACGGATGGCGGCTTCCCGGGTGTCGGTATAGCCGTTGGCCGAAGACAGGGTGGCGGCGTCACCGGCGTCGGCGATTTCCTGCACGCGGGTTTCGCTGACCAGGTCGAGTTCGGCGATCCGGGCGTCGGTGTAGTCGTTGGCCGCGGTGAGGGTCGCGGCATCGCCGGCATCGGCGATTTCGCGCACCCGCGCTTCGGTTACCCCGCCGCCGCCGACCACCCCGTCCAGCGCGGCCTGCAGCTGGCGCAGGTTCACCGCGTCGGTGTCGCCGGTGGCGTCGCCCACGTTCGTGATCCGGCGCAGGGCGCGCCCCAACGCGCAATTGAATGTCCCCAAGACTCGCCTCCCGACGTTTGCCGTGTTTTCCAGGCAAGGAGAGAAACGATGAATCATGCAATCGCCGCCGCCCTGCTTGCGATCCTCACCGTCACCGCGGGAAGCGCGGCCAGCGCCGGCCCGACGGCCCGTTTCGTGGGCGACGACGGTTATACGGCGGTGGACGCTGACGAGGCCTGGGACAGCTTGAACGCAGCGCTGGGATCGTCTTCGCCCGACTCCGTGTTCCTGCCCGCCGCCGACCTGGGCCCTGTCCCGCTGGCGGCGCACCTGCTGGAGGCCTCCGAGCCGGCCGTTCCCCGGGCGCGCTACCGGCTGCGATATCGCACGCACTGGGTCGAAGGCAGTCCGGGTGGACCGGTACCGGTCAGTCATGTCGAAGTGGTGCGATTCAACATCGGGCCCGCAATCCATCGCGACCTGGCTGCAACGCACGGCGACTCGCCGGTTGCCGACGTCCAGGAGTTGGGCGTGGGCCCGCACGTCGCCTGGCGGGTGGTGACCCGGCCGGTGATGGGCAACCGCGCGATGGTCGTGGCGGCCGGCCGCATGGAGCTCGATGACGCCGACGCCGGCGGCGAGGCCTGCCTGGGACGGCCGTGCCTGGATCCGCATCCTGGCATCGACTCGATGGTCCCCTGGAGCGCGCTGGAGCCGGTGGCGGAAGGGCGGCTTGCCGGCAAGCAGCAGCGGAGGGCCACACCCGCGCAGGTGCTTGAACTGCTGCTGGGCGAGGTCGACGGCCTCGAGGAGGCCGAAGGGGCAGCAGCGTCGCCAGGTTCCGGATGGACGATCGAAGCCGTGGTGGAGTCCGGGCTCGGGCAGGGTGCCGGTCTGGATGGTGCCTATCGCTGGGGCGACCAGATGGACGATTCCGTGTCCGCGATCTGGCAGCGCGTCGTCTCGTTCCCCTCGGGCGGCCCGGAGTCCGCGACCCTGGAGGCCGCTGCGTACGAGTGCGCCCGCGGGCAGGGTTTCGCCGCGCCCGGCGCATACTGCCCCTGACTGCCGCGATCAGGCGCTTGAAGAAGCCGCCGCCGCGCCTGGCTCACGCACGAACCGCGCCCGCAGCCGCGCCAGCGCGAGATAGATCGCCGGGGTGGTGTAGAGGGTCAACACCTGGCTCACCAGCAGGCCGCCGACGATGGCGATGCCCAGCGG